>QMTT01000078.1 GCA_003663565.1 Thermoplasmata archaeon | reverse complement strand
TTAATTTTCGTAACGTCAATTTTACTTTTCGTACCGTCAATGTTACTATTGACATGATTGACAGTATTGTTAGTATCTACCTCAGTATCTGCATCAGACAAACCCATGCTGTTCATTTTCTCGTAGTCTTTTCTTTTCTGGTCCCTCGTTCTGGTCATTTAAACAATTTTCAATTCCTTTAATTTCAATTTTCAATTTGAATGATGGCGGCCGAATAAGGTAAACACAACCGACGTTGCTAGGTAACGACTGACATGTCAAGATATATAAACGCCGGATCTCATTACGTCCTCTTAATGGAATAAAGAGGGGTACAATGATCGCCGGGTTGTAAGGTAGAGAGGTATTTTACTCACCGAGTAGCGCAGTACAAATATAAGAACAAAACACACATGAATTTCAAAGGTGGCTTGTTCGTGCAGAATTAACAAGTGTCACACAACCTATATACAACATAACATAAATGCAGATTATTATATGATAACCTTAGCAGACCATCTTCCAACCTATATACTCATACTATATTAAACATGATCATACATATATTCTATACCATATACAATAATACTAACAGACAAGTAATACAACATAGGCCAAACCCCAAACCACTTGCACTGTTCTTAAGGCACATTATTTTCCAGGATAACGACGCAACATGGTTCTTATGTTGCCGTTGCCAAGCATTGAGCTCAAATAACCTCCAATTCTCTTCTTCCCAAAACTGTTCAAATGTAGTCCCTCAACTGTAAATAGTTCTATTTTCAGACAGTTCTTGTCCAGGCGGAAGATTGATGCGGTTCGCAAGTAGAAACTGTTAGGTTTGTTAGTACATAGTTTAACGAACGCAGCATTGGCATTATTTACGGTGTCCCTAGAAGTGTTATCATCACAGGGCCGGTTTAGAATACTAGCAATTGTGATGGTTGCATGCTTATTCATTATCCGAATTGTTTCGAACAACCTAATCATATCCCCTTCTATTTGGGTTACCGATCTGCCATTACCGACATCATTAGTACCGACATTAACTACTATTAGATCGTAATTAGTTAGTTTAATCGGCGCGTACCCGGCAATTCCCTCGATAGCTCCGATGAAGGTCTTGATAGTCGCACCTCTTCTAATTATCGGGTGGGATTTGAACGTGAACGGCACTGACCTCAGCATTGAGTCAGAAATTACTGGACGTTTGGACCATTGACGTTTCTCGCCTGCAATGTAAAAGAGAATTTTCTCATTGTAATGCCTTTCACTTCATATTTAATTCTTGTTGTAGATGAGTCCGGAATGTACGTGCTGCATCAGTTCTCAGCTCCAATGGCATATGCAAATAACGGAGATATGCATCGCTGCGCCAATCACCTAAAGTCTTAACTAACTCTATTGGAATACCAGCCTGAAATGCAAATGAAGCTCCACCTCTACGGAAGGAGTGTGTAGAATACAACGAAGGGTTCTTTCCGATGGCTGATAACAACACACGGAGCTTCGCCTGAAATAAACTATATGTTAATACAGTGTATCTACCATTCTTCATCATTCCAAATGCTGGTGCAGACTTCGGTGCTGGAAGCAATCTGCACATTCGCTTGAAAGCTACAATAGGGCATAGAGGAGATCCAGTTACAGACACTACCGGCAAACCCCCTGAACGGTCCCCTGTTTGATTAGTTTTTGACCACTTTCCATTCACCAACATAACGCCCTTCGATATTTGAAAGTCTGACCGGATAAATTGTTTCTCCGCATCAAACCCCCGTACCGACGTAGGTACAATGTTGGATTTACGAAGGAAAAGAAAGAAACATATGAGAAATAACGCCCAATAAGTAGCATCTAATGGGTCATCTAAATCCAACCAATCCAACATAGATACCAGTATAATAGGAGTGATGGGTAAAGCTTGTTTTACTGTATGGCATAAAGTACGTCCAATACCTCTCATAGTTAGCTTTACTGACAGATCACCAAAGGCAGAATGATCTGCTCCCTTCAACAAGTGAAACATTTTTACACCACTCAAATAATTCTGGATGCTACGCTGTGATTTCATACTCCTGGCTAGGAATGTTATGTAGGCTGTTAGGATCTGTGGGGTTGCCGGCAAAGCCTCTGTAATATGGAAATACTCACAAAACCGTTTATAGCCAGAAATTTGTGTTTCTAGATTAGCTGCCGTTCCTGCTGCAAATGCATTCGACATCAGGTTCTGAGCATCCGTCAGTAATAACTGCCATTGTTCTATGATGAGAATAATCATAAATAATCCAATGTCACACATATGTACAAAATTTTAAGCAAATGATAAAGATAATACCATAATTACTACCATGTGCTTTTTAATGTTAATAAATCCAACGGTACTTCTATTTCCTTCACATTATGTAAACGATCCAGCCTTAACATCTCATTCCAGAATAACCCCTGATATTTGCCGTCATTATACCACCTTGATAAATAGTCGGGTACCCGGTTTTCTTTTCCTTCTATATGTATTGCACGAATTTCCGACTCATTAGTACACATGACAAAGGCAATCTCACGGATGCAGGCTTGTAGGAACTTGGTGTGAGATTTTCCTGAATTTACTACTGACACTGTCACCATGTTGTCACTGAAAATTAGGATCTTCTTTCGCTGTAGTGATTTACCCCAAATTTTCAAAGATATCACAAGACAGAGGCATTCAAGCTCATTGATGTGGAATTTGTTGCCCGTATAATCTAAGGGAAGTTTAATGTGGAAAACCTCGTTGGTCCCCCAACATATCCCTCCCAAACCAGTCATACAGGCATCCACAGCAATTACCGAGTCAGGTTTCGACCAATCCTGAAATGGCATCATAACTGTACCGTTAAATTTTCGCAGGAAACAGTCCCACCATTCAAGATCTTTCATTAATTCCACATCGAGCTTGTAGCTTATATCATTATCCATTTCTCTTAAAGCTGCAAGAATCCTAGCCATGAACACCCTGGACCCCCTTACGCATTTAGTGATAAACATGAGCTTTCCAATTAGGGACTCCAACTCTTTCTTTGTTGCAGACCTTTTCTTTTGCCATGTCCCCAGCAGATCTTGAATCTCATTTAGTCGCTCAACTGTCACCTCTAATGTTAACTTGTTTGTGTCAAACAACACTCCTAGAAATGACATCACTTCTGTTGGAGAGCAGGCTTTACTTGGAGATTCCTTTAGTCCCATCTGCTGCAATATCTCTCCCAATTTGTTGTAAGCTGCCATCGCCTTACCTGGAACCTCTGCGCCTGCAAAGTCATCCAGATAATTCAGGAGAGAAAAACCATTTCTAATCATCAAATAACTCACAGCCGAAGTCACTCTCTGACATATATATGCCGATGAGCGCAACCCCATTGGCAAGGAGCTATCGAAATATAGATTTCCCCTCCATTTGTAACCCAATAATGGTATGTCAGAAGGGTCAATAGGAATTTGCCGATAGGCCTTTTTTAAATCCTTTTTGAAAAGAAGACATCCCCTACCTTTTTTATGAATTAAATCAACCAAGTCATCTACTCTTGGGTATATAGTAGAAATCTCCTCCCCCAAATAGTGCGTAGCACTTATCCCATCATTTATAGAAGACCCTTGAGGAAAACTAAGGTCTAGAATAACCCTAGGTTCAACAGTGTCTTTTTTGGGTATGGCATTTAGTGGGGAAATGGCTATCTCCCTGTTAAATGGATTCTTTTGGAATGGTCCAATTGCTGAACCTCTCTCCACCTCGACTTTCAGATACTCATCTATTGCCTCCTCATACTGGAGGACCCCAGCGTGGTTTTCTGTTTTTTGATTTAATTTCTTAACCAAAGTGTGACTTACTGGCCAACCAAATTCGATATAGTCACAAATAGTTTTGTCATCATAGTCTTCTAATAAACTTCTACACCTTGTAATGTTCCAATTGGACTTCACCGGAATTCTCAAAAGTTCAAAATTATATTTACCGGAAGCTGTCACTATATCACTAACCACGTGAAGTTCATCCTCTGGTTGTCAATTCCGCTGAGGACATGTCGGACTCGATTCGGGATGTTTCAGCTGAACCTTGTGATCATTCAGGTAACATTTGGCACAAATATGATGGAATGTGACCTGCTTGCCATTATTATATCCTTTATGCTGATCTTCTAGAACACAAGTACCATTCTGGTATTTCGTACAAAACCACTTGTCTGCCGGATCAGCCTTTGAGCTCTTCGTTGGCTGCTTTGTTGCCATCTTTTTGGTCCTCAGCATCAAGGACAGATCGATAATAGATTGGAAATCTGTCGTCCAATCTGCCCTCCCTGCTTCGATGCGTCTCAGGACTGACGCATAAGCATTCTGTACCTCTTCCCATTGTCGGGATAACGATAGGTATGACACCGTCTTCATCAGGCGTAATCGACCTGCACGCTCCATCGCTGACGTATTTATATCGGTTATAATCTCCATTTCACCTGTCATCAACAATTTAAAATCCAGGTCAACAAACCGAAGACCAGCCTCACTTGTCAAATCCCATTCTATTGCAGAATGGGCCCAACGTTGTGTGTTTTTTACTGTTTCACTAGCTCTAGTATAGAGCCCTGAAACCACTGTAGGGCTTTTAGCTTTGTGTGTACGTTCAGAGTTATCACATGGAATGTGCTGGCTATGAGAATGAGATGTAGACGGCATTAGTTTATCACTAGGATCAACATCCGAAAACTCTAAAAATGACTCACCATCAGAATCGGTCGTTGTGCTGGTGGAAGACCGAACTGTGTTCCTAGTACCACCCGTTCGCAATGAACGGGAAGGTCCTTGGAGAGTTGCGAGCTTAGCGAGTTTCTTTTTTGTCTTTTTCTCTTCCTTCCTCTCCCGTCTCTCCTTCTTCTCTGCCTTCCTACGCCGCCGACTCTCACGCTCATCCTGTCTCGCCTCCTCTAACTTTGCGATCTTACGGATCTCCTTCGCATCTGGCCGCGGGTTTGCCGATACAGATACTTTAGCACCTCGGACCGCCTGTGCACTACTCTCAAGTTCAGTATCCAGTTCAGTATTACGCGCTTTTAAATTGTTAATTTTTTCCACCAACCTAGACCATCGAAGCTCCTCTTCCTTCTTTCGGACGATCTCCTCCAATGCGGCTGCCTCGCGCTCCAAGTCATCAAATGAGGATGCTGTGCGGGTAGCTGCCTGACTACTGTCTATAACTTTATCATGAACCACTGGTTTAATTTTCGTAACGTCAATTTTACTTTTCGTACCGTCAATGTTACTATTGACATGATTGACAGTATTGTTAGTATCTACCTCAGTATCTGCATCAGACAAACCCATGCTGTTCATTTTCTCG
>QMTT01000077.1 GCA_003663565.1 Thermoplasmata archaeon | reverse complement strand
CAACACTTTTATATATTTTCCATTATTTTCTACGAAATTACACAAAAAGAAGAACAATTAGAAACGGCATCTATATTCTTAACTACTATGTAGGTTGATTAAAGGAATAGGATAACTAATAAAAAACCATGTATACTATTTAAATTCGAGGAAAATGTTAAAACGCCTCGCCCCCGTGGGGTAGCCTGGATATCCTGTGGGCCTGCGGAGCCCGTGACCCGGGTTCAAATCCCGGCGGGGGCACCAATTTTTAAATTATGACTCCTCAACTTCTAGTAATGTCAATAACTCCAACATTAATAGCTCTTCAAGTCCAGCTTCCGTATACCTCTTTGCAATGTCTCGTGAATAACCACTCTCGACAAGGTAATCTATGTTTGGTTTAATTAATGATCCTTTAATCAAGGTAGTTATTTTTTTCATTATCTCAAGAATATGTTCATCGTTGTTAGTATTCCAAAGCACAAGAACCCCTTTACCTCCTTTATACCCAAAGATTTTTATAGCTTCGCGTATCTGTCTTGTCCCTGAAAGGTATAAGAGCATTTCAAGCCCAAGGCTCTTTGATATGTTTTTTCTTCTAGCAAATGCCCTTTTTGCCATTATGTAAGCAAGAAATATCTGTCTATAAGTATAAGGCTTACTTCCATCCAACACTGTAAAGTTCTCTCCAATGAGCATTTTGAGGGATTCAAAGATCTCTTTAGGACTTTTCTCGGACTCAAATGGTATTATCAGCATGTTATATGACCCGATAGTATATCGGAATACCATTCTCCATTGCCTCCTCAATAAGTGCCCCTATGTTAGTATTCCTCTTTATCCTTACCATACCCTTACTCCCGACAATAGCTGTGAGGACATGCCTATCTCCAATGTATATCTCCACTTGTCTTCCTGCATAGTCCTTACCTACATCTATTATTATGCTCTTTCCAGTAAACGCTGGTTCAGCCCTTATCGCATTAGGTGGCAATGCTTTTTCACCTGAGAACTCTGTAAGAGGCACAACATCTATGCTCACTCCAAGATATTTCTCCAACTGTTCTATATTCCTCCCGTTCTTTCCAATGACCTTTGGTATTTCTCTTGGAGGAACGTATAGCTTTACGAGCTTCTCTGAAACCACTTCGATAGTAAATGGCATCTTCAGCTTCCTCCTAAGTTTTTTCTCTATTTCTTCCTTTGCTATCTTAAACACGCCTTCCTCTGGACCTCTACCAATCTCCTTTATTGGCATTACGACTACTTCTTCTCCAAAGGAATATATTTCATATTCAAGCTCATCAGTGACAAAATCTCTTATTTCTATGACAGGTCTTGCTAAATCTTCTTCATGCATACCTGTAGGTACCTTCACTGTGTACCTCAATGTGTAAACCTTTGTGATCTTGCCTCCTTCAACAAATATCACTGTATCCACTACCTGAGGTATCACTCCAAGCTCTACTCTCCCAATAAGCCTTTGGATAGCATCTACAGCCCTCGTGGCGTGTGTCACTCCTATCATACCCACTCCAGCCAATCTCATGTCTGCAAATACCTGGAAGTCCTCTGTGCGTCTGAGCTCATCATAGATCGTATAGTCAGGTCTCACTAAAAGCAGTATCTCAGCAGTTTTTGCCATACTACCCTTTAGTCTAGTATATTGTGTTATCTCCTCAGATACCTGAAGGTCTCTTGGATCCTCCATTGTTTTGACTATGTATCCATTATCCTTAAGATATTCTGCAATAGCTTGTGCTAATGTGCTTTTTCCCGCACCTGGTGGTCCTGCTATGAGAATACCCCTCTGTTTCTCAACTATTCTCTTTTTTAGTTCTTCATGCATATTATAGTCGTCGAGTGACACTTTCGCTATGGGCCTCACTGCAGTTATCTCAGGGCCGTCAGAGAAGGGAGGTCTTGTGATTGCAATCCTTAGATCTTCTATTTGAAGTACTGTAGCTCCCCCATAATCTATCTCAAGGAATGCCTTTGGATTTCTACCAACTTCCTCCATAAGCTCCCTAACGATCTGCTCAAATTCTTCCATTGTAAACGGTGTGTCTCTTATTTTGACCAGCTTGAAGTTTCCGGGACTTCCTATCTTAGCATGCGGTAGGGCATTCACTTTTAGGTGGACAGACATCGTGTTTATAGTGAAGAAGTCAAATATCCTTAGCCTACCCTTTCTCTTTGTTTCAACATAATATGTCTTTATTCCTTTTGAGATGGCTGATAGTGCCTGAACTTTATCTGACGTTACAAGCACGCCATTAAGTTCCATCACAGAGTCTCTTATTATGGAATCTATAGACCCCTTCTTCGCGAGAAGTATATCTTCATAGCTTGGTCTCTCTCCATAGAATTCCAGTACAATACCTTCGCTTTCACATGTTTCTCTTAGCCTTACAAGGTTTGCAAGCCCTTCAAAACCAGTTTCTCTCTTCATGTTTGCCTGTGCTTGCAGTTCATCTAACACTGCATTATGAATTACGATCTTCGATGGGCGTACTTTCTTTAGCAACTCTAGGATTCCTCCGCTTATTATCACACTAGTATCAGGTACCCAAATGGCTCCTTTCAAATCTTCATTACTCACAAGATATTTTGATTTAAGCCCAGGAATTACCATAATATATCACCCTGATACCTTGAACATGATCCCTTCATTACCGAAATGGAAGGTGAGTTGTGTACTTATTAATCCTCAGGTGAATTTTAAAGCTTCCTCATATATAACTTTCGCAAGCTCATCTCCTATCCCTGGAATCCTTTTAAGGCCAGATATCCCAATTTTAACAATATCTCTTGGAGATTTTATTCCAACTTTATACATTTCTCTAGCTCTCTTCCTTCCAACGTTTCTGAGGACAACTAGGGGAATTAGCTCCTCCTTGACACCATACTTAACCCTAAATGTAAGACCTACAAAGTAATCGTATAGAGGAGATCCTAACATACGCGAGATTTCTGCAAGTGAATATACTAGCCACTCAGCAGTGTTCGTGAGCACCCTTAAATCACCAATTCCAATGTTCCATTTTTCATACAGAATACTTTCAGGCATTTCATTTATCCAATCATTCAAAATAAATGCCACAAAAAGAGCCCTAATGTCATCATCACTTTCTATCTCTCTACGTGAAAACACTTCAGAAAGTACTTCATCCTCTTCTATCTTCTCGAGAATATATGAAATCCTTGACCTGCTTGGTGTCAAACGTATGTTCATGTCGGGAGTCCTTGAGATAACATAGAATACTTCAATAGGGTGTGGCAAAGGTCTTGAGGGGCACTCCTCTATGAACCTCTTAAATTCTGCGGCAGTTAAAGGGTCTATATACAGCTCAGAAACGCGCTTTCCAAGGGGTGTGGGTTCATATCTGCCAGCATTATGTTTAATGAAGTCTTCCATCAGAAGGTACGTCAATATATTGCTAAGTACATCTCTGATTTTTTCTACACCAAATATCCACCCAAAAAAGGTCTTACTGAAAAGTTCTATAATAGAGTTATATGTTTGTGGCCTTTCAACAACAAAAGAAAGAGTATATGCCCTAAGAGCCCTTCTATTGGATAAGTTCGAATAAACGGGCTCCATTGGAGTTACAAAATACTTATGATAGATCTCTTCTAATGATCTTTGTGTACTCGCATGTATTAAACCATAACCTTCTTTGTCATATTGTGGTCTGCCAGCTCTACCGATCATCTGTTCTACTTCTCTCCTTGAAATAAGGTCAATACCATACTTTCCATAACGATATACGTCTAAAACTATGGATACCCTCGCTGGAAGGTTACAACCCGCTGCAAGTGTTGGTGTTGCAACGATTATCTTTATTATGTTTCTTAGGAACGCATGTTCTATAGTACTTCTTGCAGCTAAACTTAACCCTGCATGATGAAATGCTATACCCTTTAACATTAACTGATAGTCTTTCCTCTCAAGCTCAGTAATACCATCACGGGATATCTCCTTTGAAAGACCTGAGACATTTTTAAGTATCGATGCAGGATCCACATACTTAGATGCAAAATCTGAGAGCTTATTTGCTAAATTTTCTGCTCTATTCCTTGCATTCACAAAAATAAGTGCTTGTCCTTTATTCTCTAGAAAATACTTTAATAGATGTGTTATATCTGGGCCTTCTAGGGATATGTAGTCTATAGGTTCTGAACCATCATATAATATTATTTTGTCCTTGTAATGTATTCCCTTATAAAGTTTCACGGGTCTCCAGTCTGTATGAATATATACAGCATCTAACCACTTTGCAAGATCTTCCCCGTTTGGCATAGTGGCAGAAAGTCCAATTATCTGGGTACCCTCGTTCAGAAGAGTCTTTGTAAGTGATATTTCCAACGCAGGCCCCCTTTCAGGGTCACCCACCATATGAATTTCATCTGCAACGAGTGTGCCTACGTTATTCAGAATATTTTTGTCGTGTCTGAGCATTGAGTCAAATTTCTCATATGTACAGACTACCACATCGCTTTTATATACTTCCTTTTCAACCTTGTCATAATCTCCAGTGGATATCGTGGTAATATACCCCAGTCTTTCCAGCTCTTTTAGCTCTCTATACTTTTCTTCTGCAAGAGTCTTAAGAGGTGTTAAATATATTGCTCTTTTCCCTAAGAGTAAAGAGTTTACTATTCCTATGTACCCTATGATTGTTTTGCCAGCAGCAGTGGGTGCTGCGACAATTACATTCCTTCCTTCCAAAACACATGGCAGAGCTTTTTTCTGATAATAATAAAGTTCTCTTATGCCAAAGATTTCCTTAATGATCTTCAATATGTCATTGTTTTCCATAGATGACCACATCTTTTGGGTTAATATTTTATTTGGGCTGTGCTGTTTAATAGATAGCAACAAACAAAACATTTAAATATTTTCCAATATAATCACGGTTAGGACTATTTCATACGCTGTAAAAAAGCGTTAAATTCAACATTTACTATCCCTTGCAATTTAAAAACATTTTAGGGCTTATATCATTAGGGGGCGGTCCTCGACATGTGGAATCCCAAGCCAGAATGGGGACACTAAAGCGCGAAGATGTGGGGCTCGTTACACAAGTTACGGATAACCAGAATGGTATTCATTGTCCTAAAAATGAAATATAAGAATCTAAGAGATAAACCTTATTAGCATTACTGAGTAAAAGTGGTCTCCGCTTCTCTAGCTAAAGAACATCACAGCTAGGCTATAATATACAATTAACGAAAAACAAAACACTTAAAAAATAATCCAAGAAGAAAAGAGAAAAGACCTCAACCAAAGAGTGCTGAAAGACCAGCAAGAGCTTCTTCCTCTGAAGTTTCTTCTTTCTTTTCCTCCTCTTTCTTCTCTT
>QMTT01000076.1 GCA_003663565.1 Thermoplasmata archaeon | reverse complement strand
ATCCAGAGCTTGCCTCAAAACTTGTAGTGATAAACCCAACAACAAGTGGTACTGGTTTGGAATTCCTTTATTGGCAGTATACATATTACGAGTATGTCCTTCATCAGAACTGGACCACATGGTGGAAAGCTATACTAGACAAAGCCTATATTGCTAGCAGTTGGAGCTCTGCCTTCGATGTCTTCTATGGTGACCAGAATAGACCTATGATGGTCAGCTATGCCACAGACCCAGCGTATAACTATTACTTCTATAACTCTACAAACCTTAAAGCCTTTGTTTCAGAACACGACAGGTCTCTTTATGGTTGGATGTACGTAGAGGGAGCAGCTATTATCAAAGGCACGGACAACCTCGAAGGAGCAAAACTTTTTATAGAGTTCCTTCTCTCAGAGGAGTTCCAGAGGGAAATACCATTGAACAACTGGATGTATCCTGCTGTCTCTGTAGAACTCCCCGAAGCATATGACTATGCCTTGGACACGAGTAACGTTATCCCGTTGAACGAAATGTTATCCATAGAAGAAATAGTCTCTCTCAAAGAGTATCTAACAACCGAATGGCTTAAGATCGTTAAGGAATAACCGGGAGGCCTTATCTTGGATGTCTATAGAAAATACAAAGACATGGTAAGTATATCTATATTAGTTATCTTTCTTGCCCTGTTTCTGTTTTTTCCTTTAGGATTTCTTGCATCTAAAACCACATTAAGGGATGCATATGAAGCCATCTTCGGAAAGTACTCATGGCTCTTTATAGATGCGCTAGTATTTTCCTTTAAACAGGCAGCACTTTCTGCTACTATATCTATAGTCATTGGAGGTTTGGTCGCATATTCTGCTCTGAAGACCTCGAGAAGGCTTTCGAAACTCCTTAGGGTAATAAGCTTTATAGCCTTCATGATGCCATCAACAGTAGTTGCAACGAGCTTTTACATGACATATGGAATAAGAGGTATTCCTCTAGGAATGGGTTTTTGGGGAATAATAGCAGCACATGTGTTCTACAACGCACCCCTTGGATATTTATATATACATAACGCACTATGTTCAATAAGTAGAGACCTCCTAGACTCTCTTGAGTTCTATGGGATGAGACATAGAACCAAATATTATTATACGCTTCTAAAACTTCTGGCTCCAGCAATTGTTTCCTCATGGATGCTTGCATTTGTGTACTGTTTCACGTCCTTTGCAATACCCCTAACATTAGGCGGTCCTAAATACTGGACAATTGAAGTATACATATATTATACTACAAGGATTCTTAACAACTATGGTCTCGGGGCATTTATGGCCCTCATACAAGTACTTATCGTTGCTATCGTCATTTTCACGTTAAAGAAATATGAGCGTGCAATGCCTCCTGGTATAGGAGAGCTCAGAAAGGACATGAGATATCTTCCTATACCTGTTCTCTATTTGATATATGAGCTCGTTCCAGTAGCAAGCATGGTCTTCCATGCGTTTTATGATCCTGTTAGTGGCGTTTTCACACTTAAGGCATTAGCAGTTCTAACGAGCTTCAGGATTATAAGGGCACTATTAAACACGCTCTACTTTGCACTTTTAGCTACAACAATTGCTGTACTAGTTGGATCTTTGGCATCAAGTAATTTCATTTCTTTAAGGCTTTCTTACGCACCTCTCTTCGCAAGCTCTGTTGTCTTAGGACTTGGTTTATACGCGTTATACTCTGACAAAATCCCCACATGGATCCTTATTCCCACAGCACATGCTTTAGTGGCTCTTCCTTTAGTGGCTACAAACATCTATGTAGGAAGGACTAGAGTCCCCAAAGAGATATTGGACGTCTGTAGGCTATATAATGTCAGAGGCTTAAGGTATTACTTAGACGTGTACATTCCGCTCATATTTGAGTCATTTGTGACTGCAGTAATGTTTTCCCTCGTGGTAAGCATTGGGGAGTTTGGGGCAACATATATGCTCTATCAGAGATCCTATGAAACTCTATCAGTCATGGTCTATAGATTGACGAGTTCGAGGAAATTTCTTGAGGCTTCCATGGTCTCACTGCTTATAATAGTACTTTCGTCAACCCTATCACTTGCTATCATAAGAAGGAAAGAAGTAGGAGGCTCTGAGGTTGGAGTATAGTGTCGAGCTCGTTAACGTATCGAAACACTTTGGAAAGATAAGAGCCCTAGACAAAGTAAGCTTAGGTTTTCCTGCCAAAAAGATAACGACAATTTTAGGACCATCGGGCAGTGGGAAGACTACTCTTCTGAAGATAATTGCTGGTCTCATAACACCAGATCAGGGCAAAGTATACATACTTGGTAAAGACTTCACAGAGATACCCCCTTGGAAAAGACCCATATCAATGGTCTTCCAGAATCCTGCATTAATACCAACGATGAAAGGCAGAGAAAACATATGCCTACCATTGAGGAAATGCCCAAAGGAAAAAATAAGAGATCTCGCGAGAATGCTTGACATAGAGCACGTGCTTGATAGATATCCAGAGCAAATGTCCGGAGGTGAGCAGCAGAGAGTAGCAATAGCTAGGGCTCTTATAACAGAACCCGAAATCCTACTTCTTGATGAGCCATTTGCACATCTTGATGCAATCATAAAGGAATCCCTCATACGAGATCTAACAAAGATCCTCAGAGAGCTAGGGATTACAGTTATACATGTTACACACGATCAGGACGAAGCCTTAACAATCTCGGATTATCTAGCCATAATAACCCAAGGGAGGATCATCGAATTTGGAAAAACAGAGGACGTGTATGAGCGGCCAAGGACATCTCTAGGGGCGAAATTTCTCAGACATAATTTTGTGGTCTTAGGAGATAAGATGTATAGATTTCCACCGGAAGCTGTAAGGATAGAAAACGAAGGGGAGTTCTCTGGAAGAGTTGTGGAGTGCATAAAGAAAAGGGGTTACTGGCTCTTGAGAATAGAAGTAGAGGATGGAGAAGGCATTTTAGAATGTGCATACTATAAAAGAATAGGTATTGGTGAACGCGTGAGATTCAACGTAAATAAAGAGCTTTTATCAAGCGTTTAACGTGGTATCAAGTTTTTCCTTTATGGCCATATACATGCCAAACACGCACCTCTTGCCGCTTCCTTTAAAATATGGTATCTTCTCTCTGTTCTCTACTATTTTCCTAAGTTCAGCATCTGACTCAAGAATCCTTCTATAGATATCCTCAAAGCCGTTCCCTGACAATATTAGATCCTTTATCATCTCGTACCACTTTATTAGCTTCTCCTTACCTCTCATTAAAATCTTCTCCCCACTTGTGTCCATGCCAAAGTGAGAGAATACTACATATTTTGGCTTAACTTCGATCATCTTATCCAGGCTCCTCAGAGCGCTCTCCATATCAAAAGGATAAAGCGAGACGGGATGAAGCATCCCTACATGATATATCCCAACAGAATCTCCTGTAATCAACACACTGTCTGGCGTAACATAGTAAGACACATGATGAGGAGCATGCCCAGGAGTGTATATAACACGTATAGATACGTCACCTAGAGCTATTTCCTCATTATCTTTGACCTCTAAAACTCTATCTTCAGGAGCGTTGTCAGGTCTCCCATAAAATTCAGCAATATCTCCTATAGCTTTTTTAGTGGCCATCCAAAGCTTTTCTGGATTAATGAGATGTTTTCTTCCACGAGGGTGAACAAGAATATTTGCGTTTTCTAATGATTTAAGACTAGTAGCCGCGCCTCCGAAGTGATCGAGGTGAATATGGGTTGCTATGACGTACTTCACGTCCTTAAGATCTCCTATAATGCTTAGGTCTTTGATCAAGTTATCTACTGAACATTTGGGGCCAGTATCTATTACTGCCATACCTTCTTCGCCCACGATAACGTATGACGCAATTCCTCCTTTATACCCACCTGTTTCAAGATCTACCATATACACATGGTCCGTGATTCTATGGATCATAGTCATCACCTGCAAAGGTCTTGCATTATTTTGAATGTCGAAAACTACAATTTAATTAAATAACCTTCCCATTTGAGTTGTTTAAGGGAATCACTAGGAGGGGGAACACTATGGTAAAGGTTGTATGTTTTGATGTGTGGGGAACTCTATTAAACATAGAGGAGTTTTATGTTGAGGTTTCTAAGCATATCAGCTCTATCATAGGAAGGGATCTGAAAAGCACTATAGAAGAGCTAATACAGGCGTATAATAAGACAAAGGAAATGAGAAGACAGGGACTTTTCGATAACAAGAAAATAATCGAACAGTCATTACAAGTGATGTCTAATGAGACGGGAATACCTATAGAAGTACTTAGGAGATCTATGGCAAGAGCTACATATAGCATAGCCCCAGAAAAAGCGCTTATGGAAGGTGCTCTTGAAGTAGCTAAGGAAGTTAAAGAATTAGGTTTAAATACAGCCATACTTGGAAATGTCCTGTTTTGGCCTGGAAGTTTCACGAGGATAATCATAGAGCGAACAGGTCTTGGAGATTACATTGACGTGCAGTTCTACGCTGATGAGATAGGAACCTCAAAACCCCAAAAGGAAGCATTTACACTTGTCATGAGATATTTCAATCTGAACAATCCAAAGGAGCTTATGCACGTGGGAGACAGCATATATGAGGATTTCTCTGGAGCCCTTGGATCTAGAGCAGTAGGTGTACTCATAGATCCTAAGGTCAAGAATGTGATCATAATAGGAAATCATGAGGCCTACGTGATACCTAAGATAAGTGATCTACTAAAAATTATTAAAAAGAAGTAATGACACTATAAGCTGCTTTGAGAACAAAACTTATAGTCTTTTGACCATCCTCAACCATATTCCCTTTATCTCACGCTCCTCAAATCCAAGTCTTTTGTAAAACCTCCTAGCGTTGTGATTTTCCACACCAACCCATAGTTCAGAGACTTTTCTTCCACGACTTTTTCCATAGTTTAGTGCTGCTTCCATAAGTCTTCTTCCTATTCCAAGACCTTGATAGTCTGGATGCACTACTATTTCATGCACTTCAGCGACGTAGTCTCCCTCATATTTACTGTACCAGTTTGCATCACATGCAACAAATCCTACAGGAATTCCATGCATTTCTGCAACCCTAAATCCATCGCGGTCTCTGTTTATGAGCCACCAAAAGTATCCAACGATGCTTGATTTAGTGGTATACGCATATTCTTCAAGTCCTAACCTAAAATATGCTTCCTTGTAAACCCTGTAGAAGCTTTCTACTAAGGACTCATCAACCTTCCTTATTACTATGTTCGCAGGTATTATGTCTTCGCTGGACATTTCACCTCTCAAAATATTTTTCAGTATTTTTCAGTGTTAAGTGTTACAAGAATACCATATACTAAGAAAGAATATCCTCTACCAAAAAGGGTAAATATATTATTTTGGAATTATTGCATACCTAAATTATATGTTTGTTCATTAATCACACTGAGGATTGTAATAGGGATTTCTCCCTACGGGGAAGCATTCATGAGCATTCGATGACTTTTAATCCTAATTCTTGCCTTTCTATTCTCATGATCTCATGGGGATTGGCATTCTTATCGTAGGAGTGGGTTGTGCTCTTTTCGGGGTATTAATTT
>QMTT01000075.1 GCA_003663565.1 Thermoplasmata archaeon | reverse complement strand
AACTTCTTGTATTGCATAGTCTTTTCCTCTGGGACAGCCGAACCCTGTAATCTCGACGATTTTGTTTCCTTTCATCTTGACTTCAATCTCGCAGCCAAGTGGGCATATAATACACGTAAGTTTAAAGTGCTTGATCTCACTCATTGGGGACGACCTCCATTGTTATTTTGTCTTTTGCTTTTGTTATGTCTTCTTTTCTTAGTTTAATCCTTATCATCTCTGCTGGTTTAACAAATGGGAGCTTTATTTCCTTATTTATCTCCGGGAAGCGCAGCTTTACGTTTTCTTCAGGCTTTTGAACTCTAGCGTATATTATAACGTCGTTATCTCCGCTTAGATAGTGAGGGACGGCTAGCCTTATGTTTCTGCCCTTTACAAGTTTCCTCCACTTTTTGGTTGGGATGCCCTTATTTTGAACGTAAAGGTAAGCACTCTCTGCCGCCAGTTCACCTTGTTCGACAACATAGTCTACTAGATCATTTATAACAAGGGCGTTGCCAGCCACAAATATTCCGGGAATGCTCGTTTCGAGATGCTCATTTACCACAGGGCCTTTGGTTGCTGGATCTATTATAACACCTGCTCTTTCCAGCACCTTCAGATAGGGCACGAGCCCTGCTGCAATCACAACGGTGTCGCATTCTATTTCTTTTTCTGTTCCAGGAATAGGCTTCAGATTCTCGTCAACTTTGGTCACAACCACCTTTTCGACCCTTTTAGTTCCCTTAATTTGGGTAACCGCATGGCTGAGATAAAGCGGAATTCCAAAATCCTGGAGACATTGAACCACATTCCTTGTTAAGCCTCCTGGGTATGGCATTATCTCTATAACTGCTTTTACATGAGCCCCTTCTAGAGCAAAACGCCTTGCCATTATAAGCCCGACGTCTCCTGAACCTACAATAACTATTTCCTTGCCGGGCATTATACCGTCAATGTCCATCATCGTCTGGGCTTCACCTGCGGTGTAAACTCCAGCAGGTCTGTGGCCGGTTATTCCTATTTCGAAGAGATGTCTTTCTCTTGCTCCAGTAGTATAAATGACGGTAGTGGTGGTTATATCAAGGACTCCTTTTGAAGTAACAACCCTTAATCTCTTTTCTAGGTCGGAAAATGGCTCTATCGAGACCACATGTGCCCCTGTGTAATGCTCTATTCCCATATCCAAAAATTTGTATATGAATCTGTAAATAAATTCAGTCCCTGTGAGATCCTCTTTGAAGTAGTGAAGTCCAAATCCCGGATGTATGCACTGGAGGGGGATTCCCCCAAGTGTTTCCCTATTCTCTAAGAGCAATACCCTTAACCCGAGCTCTCTGGCTCTTATTGCCGCTGCCAAACCTGCGGGGCCGCCTCCTATCACAACAACATCATAATCATTCCGCATTCTTATCGCCCCCATTACCTCTCAGTAGAACTTTAACGTCCCCTATTCCATACTCAGTTCCTTTTCCTCTGAAAGAAACCTCCCACAAAGGAATGCCGGTTTCTCTGGCTATTATCCTTGCAATCCTGATTCTGCAGTAAGAACCTTGGCAAGTACCCGCCATTGCGCCTGTTCTCATCTTTATTCCATCGAGAGTTATGGTTTTGACACCCATACTTTTCATTCTCGTTATAACGTTCACTATTTCTCCTTCCGTGATTTCTCTGCACATACACACAACGTTTCCATAAGCGGGGTCTTGTTTTATCAGCTCATTCTGTTTTTCCGGAGGAAGATCCTTAAACCAATATACCCTCCTGTAGGGATTCCAGTGGGATTTTTTGGTAAGTTTAATGTCAAGTTTCTTCTGTATGAGCTCTTCAACAATATAATATGCTATTGCTGGAGCAGATGTAAAGCCAGGCGACCTTATTCCAGCAGCATTTATAAAGCCCCATGGATCATCATATGCTTCTATAATCCACCTGCCATCCGGAGGTTCTGGTCTCAGCCCTGCGAATGTGCGTATGACTTTATTTTTCGGTGGCAATTCCTTTACAAGCTTTTGGGCCCATTCCCACACAAAATCTAAGCCTTCTTTTGTAGTAGAAGTGTCCTCTTTGGCATCCTCAGGTAAATCTTCAGCTGTGGGCCCTATCATCAATCCATCATGCATTTCAGTTATGACATAAACTCCCTTTGTCACGGGAGTGGGTGTTTGATGCAATATTCTTGTCACTTTTGGCGTGGCATCGTCGTCGAATACATAGTATTCACCTTTTCTTGGATGGACTGTGAAATAATCAATTCCTGCCATTTTTGAAATTTTATCTGAATACAAACCAGCGGCATTTATTATGATATCCGCTTCTATGAATCCTTTATTCGTTTTGACTCCTTTTACCTCTCCATTTTCAATCTTTATCCCCTGGACTTCTGTTTCTGGAAAGAATCTAACGCCGTTGGCAACTGCGTTTTCTACCAATGCTGGAGCTGCCATCGGAGAATCCATTACACCAGCAGTGGGGGCCCACAGTGCTCCAGCCACATTAGGATTTACATTAGGTTCAAGCTTTCTTAGCTCTTCATTGTCGACGAGTCTAACTCCTGGTACATCGTTTTTTTGAGCAAGCTCTAGATAATGCTCCGCAACTTTTAGGTCATCTTCTTCTATTGCAATCATTAGCTCTCCTGGGAACTTAGCGGGAATTCCGAGTTCCTTGACCCACTGGTGCCATAATCTGTTGCCCCTAACACAGAGCTTCGCCCTTAATGGGTATTTTTTTGGATCGTCTTCATGCCCTGGATGAATTATTGCAGTGTTTGCTTTGCTTACGCCCATCCCCGCATCCACGTTCTTTTCTAACAGATATATGTCAAACTCATTGTACTGACTTAAAACCCTGGCTATAGATGCTCCTACAACACCTGCTCCAATAATGACTACTTTTTTTCGTTCCATGTTCTTCTCCTCCAGCTTTTTTAAATGTAAAGGATAAACTTAAAAAAGTCTTTCTATATCTAACTACTCTTCATAAATAAAAAGGAGAAATTTCTAAAATTTTTATTCTGAGAGTCCAAGATCTTTAAGCACTTTTGCCCAGCCTAAGGATCTCTTAACAGCCTCTCTCCACCCAGCATAAAGTTTTTCTCTAGTTTGCTCGTCCATTTGAGGCTCAAACTCAGTCTCTACTTTCCACATTTTTGCAATCTCTTCCTGGTTGTTCCAGTAATCTACTGCAAGTCCTGCTAGGTATGCAGCACCAAGAGCAGTTGTTTCCTGAATAACGGGCCTAACTACCTTCGTGCCGAGGATATCAGCTTGGAACTGCATAAGGAAGTTGTTTTTCGTAGCACCTCCATCTACTCTGAGTTCTTTTACTTTGATTCCACTGTCCTTCTCCATGTCGATAAGAACATCTTTTGTCAGATAAGCTATTGACTCAAGAACAGCCCTTGCAAAATGTGCTCTTCTTGTTCCTCTTGTAATTCCAATTATTAATCCTCTTGCGTATTGATCCCAGTACGGAGCTCCAAGGCCAACAAAGGCTGGAACAAAGTATACGCCCTCATTGCTTGCAAGTGATGCAGCCAGAGGCTCAACTTCCGCTGAAACCTCAATTATCTTAAGCGAGTCCCTCAGCCACTGTACCGCTGCTCCTGTGATAAAAATGCTTCCTTCAAGGGCATATTCAACTTTTCCATTTAGACCCCATGCAATTGTTGTAAGCAAATCTTTGGATGAATAGGGCTTTTCGCCGGTGTTCATCAACATGAAATTCCCAGTTCCATAGGTATTCTTAACCATACCCGGCTTGTAACATGCTTGTCCAAACAGTGCAGCCTGCTGATCTCCAGCATCACCAGATATTGGAACTTCCGCTCCAAAGACTTTTGGGTCTGTGTATCCGTAAATTTCACTTGAAGGCTTCGGTTCTGGCAGAATAGCTTCGGGAATTCCAAGAATCTCGAGAAGTTCCTGGTCCCACTCAAGCTTGTGAATGTTGAATATCATTGTACGTGAGGCATTGGAGTAATCCACTACGTGGACTTTTCCTCCACTCAGGCGCCAGATGAGAAATGTATCTACTGTTCCAAAGAGAACCTCTCCTTTTTCGGCCTTTTCTCTAAGACCCGGGACGTTGTCAAGAAGCCACTTAATCTTTGGCCCCGAGAAGTATGAGTCTGGAACAAGTCCTGTTTTTTCCTTTATAACGTCATAATGGTCTTTTCTAAGCTCATCAACAATGTCAGCGGTTCTTCTACACTGCCAAACTATTGCATTATAAACTGGTTCGCCAGTCTTCTTGTCCCATATTATTGTCGTCTCTCTCTGATTAGTGATACCAATGGCAGCTATATCCTCTGGTTTTACACCTGCACTTTCGAGAGCAGTTTTGAAAGCTCTTACTTGGGCATCCCATATCTCGTTTGGGTTGTGCTCTACCCATCCGGGTTTTGGGTAGTACTGGGGAAACTCATACTGACCTACGCCCATTATGTTGCTTTCTCTATCAAATACAATGGCTCTGGCACTTGTGGTTCCCTCATCGAGGGACAAAACATATTTTCCTTCCAAATCGGACATTTTTTACACCTTCATTCTTTTTTTGGAACAAATGGACTAACTAAGTACTTATAAACAAGAGCACCTAAGATACCTCCTATGGTAGCCCCAATAACAGGTGGACCTATCCAGTACCAGCCATCAAAGAGCCCTTTGGTACCTACAAGAGCTCCAAAGATGCGTGGAGGTAAGTCTCTAGCTGGGTTAATGGCATAACCTGAAGGCCCTCCTAGGCCAAAACCTATTACTGCAACAAGCATACCTACCATAAAGGGAGCCATGTTAGATCCGGGTCCTATGTTCATTCTATCTGATATTGCACACACACCTATAAGCAATACCATTGTTCCTATAATCTCTGCTATAAATGCGTTTGTTATAGAGTACTGCCCGACTGCTTGGACTCCTTCTTTTACTGCACCCCAAAAGGCCTCGGAGAAAACTGAACCTGGGCCGGTAGCCCACACATTTGGCATTCCTGCCGCTTTTAATCCTTCATAGTAAACTGCATAAACTCCTGCTGCTCCTAAGAAACCTCCAATAAACTCACCGGTTAAATAGGCAGGAACTTTGCGCCATGGAACATCCCCTTTTACTGCAAGTCCAATGGTCACAGCAGGGTTTATATGCGCACCGGAAATTCCACCTACTGCATAGACAGCAATTGCTACAGCTAGACCCCATCCTAGAGCTATAGATGCCCATGTATATGCATTTGGTGCTAGCCTAGGGGCCAATCCTACATTGGCAACGACGCCATCTCCTAACAAAACCAAAAGAAATGTACCTACAATTTCTGCCATAATTATTGCAGTGTCGGACGGTTCCTCAGACATTTGTCTACCTCCTAGTAAAGTTTTTCAAAAGATTAATTTTAATTTAGTCTTAATAAGTTTTTCTAATTATAATTAATTACACTAGGTATCAAATATTTTTATTACTCAATCTAATAGATAAGATGTTATAACATTGCTCTTTCTTTGTTTCCCTCTTTTGACATTATGTTAAAAATATTGATATTTTTTAACATTAAATTAAAATAGAAAGGGAATATTCTGATATATTTACCAATTTTTCAAGTTTTTTTACACAAAATACATATAGGATTAGAGAAGTTGTCATAATGGTGATGATCATGAACGCTGTT
>QMTT01000074.1 GCA_003663565.1 Thermoplasmata archaeon | reverse complement strand
TAGGCCTCGTTACAGTAATTGAAAGCACCTCTAAGGAGCTTCACAAGGAGACTCCAGAGAACGTGAACATTGAAACTCCTGATAATATGAGAATAACCCTACTTTGATCCTTCTGTTTTCTTTATATTTTTATTCATTTGTGCGATCTGACCTTAGATCTGTCATTTCTTTGATTCAAACAAGACCGTTGTGCATATCTTTACTTCTAGGTTTTAAGAACTTAAGTTGGTCAATATTTAAACACCATATTTAGGTTTCTAGATTTTTGAAGTAGATGCGTATAGTAATATTGGCAGAGGGAGGCTTATGAAAAAGGAGCATGTATACTATGTTGGGATAGCTGCTATTAGTGAGGAGCCTAGTAACAAATCTGTTGAGAACGCAATGGAGTTCTTAAAGGAACTAGAGAGATGCAAGGACAAAATCTTCATAGTGCTTGGAGGCTACTGGGGACTTATGAAAGTCATCGCTGATCACGCGCTTGAGAGGGGGTTTGTTGTAATATTCATGTTGCCAACTGAAGCGCACATTATGCCTCCGAGGAGAAGGAATGCAATAATAGTACAGACGGATATAGGATTTGTGTCTAGGAGCACGATCATTTGTAGAACAAGTGATGTCCTAGTTGTCATGGGTGGTAGGATTGGAAGCATGATAGAAGTCTTCATGGCGTATGATTACGGAAAACCCGTAGTGATAGTTAAATCTGGATATGATACTGACAAGATCGCAGAATGCTTCGGAAGGTACATTGACTCAAGGAAGACTGCAGAGCTATACTACGTGGAAAACGGTGTAAGTGCTGCAAAAAAAGTCCTAGAAATATTAGGTATAAATAATTAATGGAGGAGGATGCATAGGAATAAACGCTGTCATTTAATTATCTCGATGTCCTTAAACGTAATTTCATACGTCTTTCCATTGATCTTTATTTTCATAGTTTTTCCCTTAAGGTCTTCAAAGAGTAAATTTCTCTCTGTTATGGCCTTCTTTTTAGTCTTTTTTCTATATTCGAAGAACTCTAAGGCCACTTGGGGAAAGATACAATAGCTTAGAACATCTTCTTCCTTTTCGAGATACCCTTTCTCCATGAGCTCTTTTTTAGCCTTTTCCAGCATAGGCTCAAGGAGATCTGCAGGTCGAGTCTCTATTGGTTTTTCTTCGCCAAGTATGAGCTTTATGACCTCTTCCCTTATAGGGGCAGGAGGTCTTCCATACATCCCCTTCACATAGTCCTTTGTTTCCTTTGTGATCCTTTTATATCGTCCAAAAAGGACGTTAAAAACTGCTTGGATTCCGACTATTTGTGATGTGGGGGTTACTAGGGGAGGGTATCCTAAGTCCTCTCTTACTTTAGGAACTTCCTCTAGCACTTCATCGAGCTTGTCCAATTTATTAAGATCTCTTAGTTGTTTTATGAGGTTTGAGTACATACCTCCAGGAATTTGGTGCACTAACACATTTGGGTCTACTCCTAATACTCTTATATTGAGGAACTCTTTGTATTTCTCCTCTAGGAGTTTCTCTAAGTACCGGGATATCTTATGAACCCTCTTCATGTCTAGTTTTGGCCTCTTGCCTTCTGGAAGGCTATGATACAATGTCTGTATGCCAGGCTGTGCAGTCCCAAAGGCAAGGGGGCTTATTGCAGTATCTATATAATCTGCACCTGCCTCCACAGCCTTTAAGTAGGTTGCAATGGCCATACCACTAGTGGAGTGTGTGTGAACGTTTACCTTCGTTTTAAGTTCATTTTTGATCTCTTTAACCAGATCATAGGCCATATATGGATCCAATAATCCTGCCATGTCCTTTATCGTGATGTAATCTGCACCTATGGACAACAGTTCCTCGGCCTTTTTTACATAGTACTCTATGGTAAACACGGGCCCCGTGGTGTAGCATATAGAACCTTGGACTTCTGCTCCAACTTCTTTTGCCTTTTTTATAGCAACCTTCATGTTTCTGACATCGTTAAGTGCATCGAAGACTCTAAAAATGTCTATACCGTTTTTATGCGCTAGTTCCACGAACTTCTCTACGACATCATCTGGATAGTGTCTATACCCTACAAGGTTCTGTCCTCTGAGTAGCATTTGAAGTTTTGTCCTTCTGATCTTCTCCCTAAGAAGTTTTAGTCTTTCCCAAGGATCCTCCTTAAGGAACCTAAGTGCAACGTCAAAAGTAGCGCCGCCCCATACTTCCATAGAATAAAAGCCTATCTTATCCATGTCGTCGGCTATAGCAAGCATGTCCTCCGTGCGCATTCTCGTTGCTATCAATGACTGATGGGCGTCTCTGAACGTTGTGTCAATTATTTCCACCAATTTTAACACCTCAACATACTATGACAGGATCCTCAAGTAATCATCTACCAATAGCAATTCCAATTCTGAACTATCATAAAGCTTTTGTGTGTACATTTTTGTTTGCGCTTCTAGTCAGGGTAACGTGAGCGGTCTTGGCATGATATTATTGTTAAGATCTAGAGGATCACCTTATTCTTGGTGTTATCAAATATTGAAGTGTTAGCACTTGTAAAGTGAAATGCTATAGGATGCCAATTGTGAATTTTTCAATAGTTTTATAAGTCAGGTTAGCAAATAATTCAGAGGAAGTATACAATAAATAATATTTTTAGGTGATCGATTAATGGCTGCTGGAGAGATGAAGCCCTATGTACCTCCAGAGAAGAGCCTTCCTGAGATAACCATAAAGGCTATAATCCTCGGAATAATTCTCGCTATAGTTCTAGGTGCTGCTAACGTGTATCTTGGACTATACGCTGGAATGACCATAAGTGCTAGTATTCCAGCGGCAGTTATTTCGATGGCAATTCTTAGGGGAGGAAAACTCAGGGCAAATATACTAGAGAACAACATAGTACAAACAGCAGCATCATCTGGTGAGGCATTGGCGGCAGGAGTTATATTTACAATACCCGCGCTTGTTCTTATGGGATATTGGACTGGGTTCCCATATGCCATAGTTACAATAATAGCAGCTTTGGGAGGCTCCCTAGGAACATTATACACAATAATCACCAGAAGAGCATTCATCGTAGAAGAGAGACTTCCATATCCAGAAGGTACTGCATGTGCTGACGTCCTAATTGCTGGAGATAAGGGTGGAGTCTATGCAGCACCAATACTATATGGAGGAATACTGGGAGCTGTATACAAGTTCTTCACGGGACGTGCTTGGGCAGGGTCTCTTGAGGTTGCTAAGTTCATTGGAGGAAGCTTAGCATTCTTTGGTTCAGATCTCTCAGTAGCCCTAGGAGCTGTTGGATACATAGTTGGGCTTAACATAGCAATCTTGGTATTCATAGGAGGCGCAATAGCTTGGTTTATTCTTATACCAGCATACATAGCACACCAAGGACTTGAGAATGTAATAAACACCTATGGAACAAGTAATCCAATAGATCTAGCATATTCTGTGTGGAGTGCTAAGATCAGACTTGTCGGCGCTGGTACGATGCTTGTAGGAGGTCTCTGGAGCATTATAAAGCTCAGAAAGCCAATTGCCTCCGGTATAAGGGGAGGTATAAGAGCAGCGAAAATGAGAGCCGCTGGAGAAGAAGTTCTCAGGACAGAACACGACATGCCTATGACATACACATTAGGCTTAACTATAGCATTTATCGTTCCACTGGCTGTGTTCTACTGGTATATCCTTGACAAATATGTCGGTATTACTGGAGGAGTAAGCATCGGATCCACAATAGTCGCAGCAGTCATAATGATTCTTGTAGGATTCCTCGCTTCGTCCATAGCAGCATACCTTGCTGGTATCGTTGGATCCTCGAATAACCCCGTTTCTGGGATAACGATAATGACTCTGATAATCACTGCACTACTGCTTAAGTATGCTGTTGGTCTCAGGGGTATTGAAGGTGCTGCAGCTACAATACTTGTAGCTGCAGTCATCTGTAGTGCGGCAGCAATTGCCGGAGATGTTATGCAAGATCTAGCAACAGGTCACATTGTGGGAGCAACTCCTTGGAAACAGCAGGCTATGGAAATCGTTGGAACATTTGCTGCCGCGTTTGTGATGGCACCAGTGTTGAACATGCTACACAAGGCATATGTTATAGGTAGTAAAGAACTTCCAGCCCCACAGGCAAACCTTATGGCAAGCATATCTAAGGGGATCTTCGAGGGAACCTTGGACATGAATATGTTCGTGATAGGTATCATAATAGCAATAATATTCATAGTGCTGGATGAAATACTCGCCGCAAAGAAGGCAAGATTCAGGACTCCTGTAATGCCAGTAGCTGTTGGAATCTACTTGCCAATAGGACTTGCAGTACCAATACTCATCGGTGGTATAGTCAAATACATTGTAGAAAAGAAGAAGAAAGTGGTTTCAGAAGTAGATCCTGGAGTAATATCTGCCGCAGGGCTAATTGCTGGAGAAGCCCTAGCAGGAATTGTCATTGCAGGACTGGTTGTATCAGCAATATCTAGTAACTGGATATTCCTGACAGGTGTAATAATCGCAGTGATATTCCTTGTAATATTTGCCATAAGGAAAGCACAAATGCCAGCAGTTATGACTTTGATATTCCTCGTCCTTGGAGGACTTGCATATGCAGCAACAAGAGCAGGAGTAGCATATGTTCCAGAGGTACTAGGATTCATAACAATGCTCGCAGCATTATACTTTGTGTATAACCTTGGACTTAAGTACAAGATCGAGGAGTCCTAACGTTCTCTCTTTTTTCACTTTTCTCTGGCTTACATTCTATCGTCCTGCTTGGTTTGACCACAAATGAGTGTTTTTAAACCTTATTTGAAGATTATAGCAACTTTTATAGTTCAAAGTATGCTACTTATCTAACAAGATACAGTTTAAAGGTGAATCTTAAGGGATCATCCATTATTCATTTTCAGAAGTGATAATCCTACAAGGTATTAGATTGGTGCTGTCTATGAAGCTTTTATGGTCGAAATCTTTCTTGAACACAATAAGTTTTGTAAGGCTAAAGGAAGATAAAGCTCTTGTTGGTACAACGTTTGGATTTAGTGTCTTGGATGCTAATACTGGAAAGAAGATAATCTCAAAGGGGACATGGAAGAGAGTACAAGCAATGGACTTTTGGAAAGACAAATACGTAGTGGGTCATTCTTTTCCAGGATCGCTTATGTGGTTCGAGGGAAAAGATCTCCTTTGGGTATATAGAACGATGGGGTCCGTGAACACTGTATTACATTTTGGCTCATATATTCTTGCAGGAACGGGATTCCTTACAGACATCAAAGGCGCCAGACATGTCTATGTTTCATCATATTATGTCAATGAGACGTGGAAAGAAATGAAGGGAAAACTCCGTGGTGTGTTATACTCGATATCAAAGGATTTAAGTATCCGCTGGAGAAAGGAAGTTCAGGGAATAGTGAGCGACTTGATCAGGATTAGTCAGGATCTTGTACTTGTAAGAATGGTATATAACAGGATAGGTGTTCTAAAGGTATCAGATGGTGAATGGATCTCTGTGAAGGACTTTGAGGATCCCATAAGGATTGCTAGAACAGTTGATTCTGAGGTATACGTTATAACAAGAGGTAGTCTTGTGAGAGCTTCACTTTCAGACTTAGAGGTCCTGGATCAAATACGCGTTTACGAACCTCTTGCTATGGCATGCTCTCCTAGTTATGTTTGCCTTACTGAAGGAAAAAACAC
>QMTT01000073.1 GCA_003663565.1 Thermoplasmata archaeon | reverse complement strand
AATTTACAGTATTCTCTTTTTCTTTGTAGTGTGTTTCTGTGTTCCAAACAGACATAAACTTCTTCTCCGTTGCTGTATCCGAATCTTCCATAACCATCCATTATCTTTATTACTTTGTTCGGATGGATTCTGTAGATTTCTTTTAACTCTGCTCCTATTAGTTCTCCTTCGTCGTTGAAATAGTAATCTTTCATGAAATAGAGGTAAGCGTTATCGTATTGGTTTAGGTCGTCCTCTATCTGTCCGAGAACATCTAAAAGAGTCATGTCTGCTTCGTTGACTTTCTGGATAAACTCTTCTATTCTTTTCTTTTCTTCGTCGGATGGGTATTTTAGGTTTTTGCTTCCGCATTCAGGACATCTATCAAATTCTTCGTCAAATTCTTTTCCGCAGTCAAGACATTTTGAGTAGTACTTTGGCTGGACTTCTATTCCATTCTTAAAGAGTTCTACTCTGAGCGTTCTTATTATGTTTCTTAGAATGTCTGAATAGTTGAACAGGAATTCAATGAACGGTTCTGGAATTGGCCATAGTGGTGCAATTCCTCCTCCTACTTCTAAGTATCCTTTTCCTAAGATTGAGGTCATGGAAGTTTGGATTTGTGGTCTGTATTTCTTAATCTCTGCCACTATGTCTGAGAAGTCAGGAATGTCTTCTGTTATTCCTGCTCTTATTTCTACTGGTAAGTATGTTTCCTTTTTTCCTTTTATGAAGTCAAAAATTCCCATAACTCATCACAGTTTCTTTATTCTCTTCAAACCCTTAAATTTCTTTCTGTCTATGTTTGCGACTTTGAATGCGCAGTCATAACAGTAGTTCGTATTTACTTCGTAATATACTGCCAAGTTTTTCTTTCCGCAGAATAGACAGTTTCCTCTTTTCTCAAAACTTATTATCCTTCTCTTGGTTCCATAGTAGAGTTTTTTATCTCCGCATCTTAAACAGAGTGTTAGAGTAACAGGAAATACTAAATCATATTTTCCACATAAACCACATCTGCCTTCCTGGATTTGATGCTGGTTTGTTATGTATTTTCTCTCTTTTATCAGGTTTCTAACTATTTCCCTGTCTCTTAACCTCTGTGAGTAAGTTTCTCCGATAACATAAGGTCTTAAAACTCTCATCCTATCTCTCCCTGATAGAGTGATTTTACCCTTCCGTAGAGGAAATCTATCTCGTCTCGTTTTATTATTCCTTTGAGTTTAAACGCTTCTATTCTCTTTACCTTGTTTGTTGCTCCGAAGTGGACTCTTATTATCATGTCGTTGTCTGGTAGGTCTATGTATAACTTGTCTCCTACTCCTTTGTATTTTTCCTTAAATATCCACAGAATTAGTGCTTTTTCTATAAATCTTTCTAAAGGTTCTCCTTGCTGGTAGTTCACTCTGTTTGATTTCTTCTTTACCTGCTGTATTCCTACTTCTTTATTGAAAGTGGTTTTTATGTAGTTGATTACCTTCTCGTATTTGTTCATCTCTCTCGTGGTTTATATCTGAGTTGTTTTGGTATTTATTACTTTTCCTCATATAAATCCTTCTAAGTTCGGTATGTATCCTATGCTCCCTTCCATTCCTGGTTTCCATATTGCTATTAGTAAAGAGTCAAAGAAGTCAGGAGATTTGTCTTCTGGGTCTTTGATTTTGATTTTTCCTGTGCTTGTGAGTTCGTATTCTATCTTTACGAGTTCGTCTATTAAGTTCTTGTGTCTTGGGATTTTAATTTTTCCTTCTTTAAACAGTTCTCTTAACCGCCATGCTACATAGGATTTTAGGTTCTGGAATCTCTTTCCTTTAAAGGTTTTTGGTGCTGGTCTTCCTGCGTTGAATCCTCTTACAGGTAATCCTTGCTCCTTTAACCTATCTACTACTCCTGCTCCTATTCCTATTTCATCTACTTTTATACTTACTGGTTTGTATTTGTTATAGAGTTCTATGATTTTACCTACTGTTTGCATAGTGTCTTGCTTTGAGAAGTGGATTATGTCTTCTATTGAGTAGAATTCATCATCGTAGTTTTTGATTATTGTGATAACAGTATAATCACATCCAAACCTCGCCACATCTACTCCTATTTCATATACGAATTCTCCTTCTGGTTCTTCTTGGTTTATTGCTCTTTCTATGTCTGAGAAGGACAAAAGAGAGTTCTCGGATTCGTCTGGGAATTCTGCCTCATACATGATTTTAAACTCTACTTCCGTCATCTTTTGCCTCATTTCCTCTATAAATTCCTCTCTTACTCTTCCTTCTTCTAATGCTACTCTCCAATCTATCTTATATCTCTTATATTTTGGGTCGTTCCAGGAGTCAAAGAAGTGGTTTCTCTTTACTGGGTTTCCTATTTCTACTAATATGCTGTCTGGGTTTTCTCCGAGCATTCTAAGAATCATCATCCTATATACTTCGTCAGGAATGAGGCAGGATTCGTCTATAATTAGAAGGTCTGCTCCAAATCCTAAAAGTTGTTCTCCTTTTCCGTGTGCGGATAGAATTCGGATTTCACTTTTATTTAGTAAAGTTAGTCGTGATTTTGTGAATTCCTTCTTTAGCATGTCTTCCTCTACTTTCATGGATAAAGGTAGAAGTCCTTTTAGATGTTTGGATTCGGATAAGAGGTTATAGACATAATCCATTAAGATTCGTCCTTGGTCTCCTCTCGGTGCTACAATTACTATTTTACTTCCTGGATTTAATACTGCGTATAGGATGCTTGCTATTGCTATTGTGAAGGTTTTTCCATATCTCGTCATGGCAAGGATTATTATTCGTCTGTGCTTTTTCTTTAGAATGTCTTCTACTATTTTTCTTTGCGTTTTTGTGAGTTCTATATTGAATAGGAATTTCACAGTTGATTTTACATTTCTTACAAATTTCTTTAAAGTGTTCATTCATCCTCATCTTCTTTACCTTCCTCTTCTTTTAGCCACTCTTCATACTCTCTTAGAACATCTTCCCAATCTATTCCTTTACTTACTGATGCTTCTATGACTTTCTTTTCTCCATATAGAGTTTTCACGAAATCTCTAACTTCTCTGAAAAACTTCAACTTCTCGCTAAAAGATAGTTTTTCCTCTCCCAAATACTCAATATACAGTGAAAAAAATAACTCAATTAAAAACTCTTCTGCTCCTTGTCTTCCTTTTTCTGCGAACTTAAATACTCCTTCTTTTATCCTTTCTGGCATGTGGTATAACGCACATCTTCCTCCAAATTTTGTAACTGACAAGTATTTAGCAAAGCAATAGTCATATATCGGACATTTGTCTTTTCTACAAATTCTTTTCGGAGATAACCTTACTCTTTTCGGTTTGCCTCTCGCCTTTTTTCCTGCTTCTGAACAGAATTCTTTAAAATCTTTTCCTTGTCTCCTTGCCTGTTCTCTTATATCTACTCCTCTTGGCATAATTATCACAGTTTGTATTCTATGTTTCTGATTATCTTAATGCTTGCTTTGGCTTTATCTGGTGTAATTGTTATCCTCATGTCTTTGAATTCTATCTCTTTATCTCCTATCTTTAAGATGTATCTTTTTTGCTCTTGATTATACTCTAATTTTGCTACTTTTCCTTGGAAATTTGCTGATTTAATCTCTACTTCTAAATCTACCGTTCCTTCATCAGGTATTAAATCATATACTTTCTCAATTTTAGATACTTCTTTTATTGTCTTTATCAACTCTCTTTCCTTTTTGTCTATGTATAATTCGTCAAATATCTTTTCTCCGTATGATTTTAATAATGTGTCAATGTAAGATACATAATCTATAAGTTCAAATGTTCCTCTTAACTTATTTAGGTTTATTGAGAGATAGTGTTCCTGTTCTTCAGTAAGATTCTCTAATACAATTGCTTTTACTGTTTTATATCCTAATTCTTTTAATGCTTTTACTCTGTGATGACCATCTAAGATAAAGTATTTTTCTCCTCTATCGCTAACTATTATAGGAACAATGAATCCTCTCTTTTCTATTTCTTTCTTTAAACTATTATAATCTTTCTTCGTCATTTTATTTGGATTTTTTGGGTTTTCTATTAGTTTCTCAATCTCTATTTCTTCAATCCTCATCTAACCACCTCTTCAATTCGTATTCTATTGTATAGTATCCTCCTTTTATCAAACAACTTGTCTTATTACCATAGAATAAAACATTCATTCTAAAATTATACTTTTTTCCTTTAGTTTCTATAATTTTGTATCTTCTATGAATTGAAAAATCTACTGACTTTACATATTTCTTTATCCATTCTTTAGGAAATGAAAAGATAGATGTTCCTACTCCAAACAAATGTATATTTCCTTTTAACTGTTCTGATATATCTATAACCCATTTAATAACTTTTGCTTTCTGAAAATCGTTCGCTCTTCTAAAATAAGGAACTAAACCACCAACAGCATAGAAATCACTATTTTTTACTATTTCTTTACACTGTTCTATTGTATATCTATAATGTATCACAGGAATTGGTTTATAACCTTGTTCTAACATCCATTCGTGATTTTTCAAAGTTTCTTCAAAATTTCCTGGAACATCTAAAGAGAAATATCCTTCTACTACTCCTTCTACTACATCTAAGAACCTAAGATAACTTTCCATATATTGCTTCGTATATATGTTTTTTCTCATTGCTGTAAATCCGCCAGAATCTATTATGACTTTATCATAGTTCAAGAATCCTTCTAAGAAAGAGTATATCTTCTTCTTTTCATTTCTTAAATGGTAAAAAGAAATAAGTAAATTGTCGTAAAGTTTAGGAATCGTGCTTGTTTGTGCGGCATATATTATTACCATTTATATCTCCTTTTTCTTCCTATAATATATCTCAACTGCTTTTTTCCATTCTTCTTCTGTCAGTAACTTATCTTTACTATTATTCAAAAGAAATGCTTCAGTTCTCTCCAAACATGTTCCGCATTCTAAACAAGGTCTTTCTTTTCCTTCGTAACAACTCCAAGTGTATTCATAAGGAACATTCAAATCTAAACCTAATTTTATTATTTCGTATTTCGTCATTTCTACAAAAGGTGCTTCAATTTCAACAGGAGTCCAAAGATTTCCTAAATATACTGCTGTATCTAATGCTTTCACAAATTCCTTTCTACAATCAGGATAAATCGCATAATCACTTTTATGTGCTCCATAAAATACTTTTTTAGCACCTACTTTTATTGCATACCCTACTGCTATACTTAACAAAATCATGTTTCTATTAGGAACGATTGTCTGTTTCTGTGTTTCTTCTGTATAAAAATTATGTGGAACTTCATCTTCTTTCATTAACGCTCCTTTTGATATCAAATCACTTATTGGAGAAATATCTACTATTCTATGCTCTAAAATATTATCAGGATATCTTTTCTTTGTTTCTTCTACAAATTTTTTAGCATACTCAATTTCTTTTTTATGTTTTTGATTATAATCAAATGTCAGAATATATACTCCATAACCTTTATCCAAGAGATAATAGAGTAAAGTTCCTGAATCTGCTCCTCCGCTTAATATAGTTACTGCTTTCATATAATATCTTCCTTTATTTCAAGTAGTGAAAGAAACTCTTGTTTTAAATGAGATATCTTATCATAATAATCTTCTCTCCATCTAATTGCTGAAGTTATCATATTTCCGTTTTCTTTTACTCCTCTCATAACCATACATAAGTGCTTTGCTTTTACTACGACCATTAAGAATCTTGGCTTAAGTTTCTCAAATAATTTATCTGCTAAGGAGTT
>QMTT01000072.1 GCA_003663565.1 Thermoplasmata archaeon | reverse complement strand
TAAACCACCTTGAGGAGAGAATGGTTAAAATCCCTAAAAGTAGACTTAATATAAGAAAACGGTGATGTCGTTGGAGGGGCGGGAATATTTTACTCATCATAAAAGAACTACAATAGTTCTTCTACTATCAACAGCCTTTGTAACGATAGTACAGAAGATACTCCTTCAGACATTTATTAAATTTGGAGTATTAAATGATTCCGAAGATTACCTCATGAAATATCTTTTTATGATACTTACAGCATTCATCTCGTATTTACCTATATCCCTGGTGATAAGTTTCGAGTCGCATATAGACGCCATTAATTTCTTTAAGAAAATAGCAGATCTTAGACTTTTCATAGCGTTTGCTCTCCTCATCCCCGCTACTAAAAGGTATTTTATGGAAGTCAGTGGAAGTATTATAGATAATTCTACAGCGTTTATGACAATTATATTCCTGCTTGTAACGTGTTATATAATTGAAAGAACTATAGTAGCAACTCTAACTGCTCTGGCATCTCAGAGATTGAAAATAAAATCAAAGAAGATAATGTCCCCCGAACTCTACTTTGACGTCGTTTACATACCGCTTTCATATATTCAGAACATGCTTATAGGAGTCTCTATAGCGCTTTTTATAATCTTGCTTGTAACAATGGCACTATGGGGCACAGAGAACCTTACTGGCGTGATGTTCGTGAATGAAATCTCGGATTTCCTCTATCATATTTATATGTATCCACTCTAACATGGCTGTATAATAAGAGGTGTTCCCTTTGGGTGAACTATATTTGAGACTACGCATTAGGAGTATAATTGATAATTTTCTCAGCGGAAAAATCACAAGAAATGACGCTATAAAGCAAATCACAGAGCTTAAGGATCTATTATACATTTCAAGCTCTTTAGAACTCATAAAGACCGTAGAAAAAATACTTAGGTATTTGGAAGAGGGCGATATTAAGGCTATAAGAAAAATGATGAACAAAAAGCCCACAAAACTTTAGACACTATGTTCATGGAAAAATCTATGTCCCTTAAAAATGATGTGCTTTAAGGTCTTATTTAGTGTTTATCTCTCTTTCCTTCATTTAAATGTTTCTATGGTTGCTAAAAATGCTAGTGTGCCTTGCGGAACTGTTCATTAAAAAGGTAATGTTTGAATGCTTTCGTGATTAAATGTGAATATATAGTAGCTATGAAGAGGTCTACACAATCAAACAAGCAATATTGATGCTCCCGATGAACACAGATGGGCGCTGAGGCTGATGCGTCCCAAGTCTGTCGTAATTCACGACGAACAGATCCCTTCCAAGCGGTCTTAGTACTATTTAAATTGTTTAGCAATACCTGCATGGTTAATATCTATCACGCAGCAAGAATGCATTATTTGGATTTTTTTATAAATATTATAAATCAGTTTTATTCAAAGTCAAGCAGGCAATGTTACCACTAGCCCAAAAGGAGTGGTGGGACACATGAAGGTTGATATTAACGAACTTTTCGAGCTTGTAAAAGTTCCAGGAGTATCTGGATACGAAAAGCCAATAGCAGAATATTTAAAGTCCAAGACTGAGGCATTAGGATTTGACACTAAAGTAGATGCCCTTGGAAACGTGTGGGTTAACGTGCAAGGCAATGGTAAATCCAGATATGTTCTTGCAGCTCACATGGATGAGCTTGGTCTTGTAGTCTCAAAGATAACAGAGGATGGATTCCTAAAGTTCAAGAAAATAGGAGGAATAGATGACAGAGTTCTACCATCTACACATGTAATCATACATGGTGAAAAGGAACCTGTGGAAGGAGTAATAACGATGATACCACCACATCTCAGGATAAAGGCTGAGGAAACGAACAAGGCCTTGGAGTGGCATGAGCTTATGATAGATGTCGGAGCAAACTCGAGAAAGGAAGTTGAAGAGCTTGGAATAAGAATTTCTAACCCAATAACTTTCAAAAAGACCCTAACATTGTTGAAAAACAACAGATTTTCTACAAGAGGGCTTGATGACCGTACTGGGTGTTATATCTTAATGAAGATTTTAGAGAGGTTCTCAAGGGAAACTCCTGATGCCGACCTAACAGTCATATTCACCGTGAGAGAAGAGGTGGGATTACACGGAGCACTGGCAGCCTCTAAAATACTTGGAGAAATAGACTTGGCAATAGCTATTGACACAACAAATGCTACAGACTATCCTGGGCTTCCAGATGTGTATTCTGGAACATTAAAGCTTGGAGAAGGTCCAGCCCTAAGACTTGTCGATAGGGCATTTACAGCCACTTGGAAAGCCAGAGAATTCGTTGAAAACGTAGCTAAAGAGCATGCCATATAATACCAACCCTTGGTCACTGGAGGAGGCACAGATGCCATGGCATTGGGTCTTTATGGAGGACCTAGGAACTCCATAGCTATTTGTATACCAACAAGATATACACACTCCCTTGTAGAAGTCGAACAAAAGGATGATATAGAAGAAACAATAAAGCTTATAGAAAATATCGCAAATACGAAGTATTCCTAACTTCTTTTTTAGATTTCTCATTCACTTACACTATTTTATGGATGTTGTCCTCTTAAGTTCTAAGAAGACTTCACAGAATGTCGCTAAGAAAGCCTCGCGCTTTAGCGCGATGAGGTCAATTGAATAGCATTTAGGTTTGTACCTGTGAATACTGTTCTCCGTTACATCCAGTTTTATTAGTCTTTGGGAATATTTGGTACTGGATGGAGTGGGGAACGAAAGTATTGTTCTATCTCTACGCACATTAAATTATATGGTGCAAAAGTAGAGTACTCATTTGAAATAGTTCCCAGAGTAGCTCGTAATCTTATAGAGAAGTATTCATAGATAATAAAATAATCTTTATAAAACGTATTATCCATGAGTTTTCTAGGACGTGTGCATCTGAAGATTGGAATAACTCTCGGGGCTGTATAATATTACCTCCAGACGAAAAATGCACTATATAGAGTCAAATTTGAGTATTTAGATCTCTTAAGGAGGAGGTTATTGTGACTGAGGAGAAACCTATCATAGGGCACATAAATGACGTAAAGGAGGAGAGTGTTGAGGGTGCTAAGAACACAAAGATTCAGTGGTTGATCCATAAAGATGTCGGTGCTAAGAGATTTGCTATGAGGAGATTTACTATAAAGAGAGGAGGCGAAATTCCTAAGCACAGTCACCCATGGGAGCATGAGATATATGTGCTCTCAGGGTCAGGAGTCGTTGGGATTGGTGACAAAGAGTACGTTGTGAGTGAAGACATGTTTATATACATACCACCTAACATTGAGCACTGGTACAAAAATACGGGGGATGAGGACTTCGTTTTCATATGCATTATACCATACCTCGAGTAAAAGGGATATGAGTACAGTTCGAAAGTTATAAACGAAATAACATGTTTGCTCTCATGATACCCTTAATTATTGGTTGTTTTCCAAATTGAAGGTTGAATAATTTAGGAGGAAGAACTTGATGGCAAGATTTGGCCCTGCAGGTATTCCAACAGTGACAAAACCTAGAGATGTTGTAAAAGGTATTGAAGACGTGTACTCCATGGGTCTGGATCTTATGGAACTTGAGTTCGTCTACGGTGTGTGGATAAAGAACAGCGAAAATGGTCTAAAGAAGGCACTGGAGATAAAAAATAAGGCAAAAGAGCTAGACGTATTTTTAAGTGCACATGCACCTTACTACATAAATCTTGCATCTGAAGATAAAAAGAAAATACAAGCAAGCATCCAAAGGCTTGTGGACTCTGCCCGCGCAGCACATTGGACCGGAGCAAGATATGTAGTTTTTCATCCTGGATATTATGGAAAACTCGGAAAAGATGAAGCATATAAAATAGTGAAGGAGAACTTGGCGAGAGCTATTGAGATGGTTAAGGATAGAGGGTACGAGGTATATCTATCACCAGAGACTACGGGGAAAGTTAGTCAAATTGGAAGTTTAGAGGAAGTTGTAAGGCTCTGTGAAGAATTAGATGGTTTATGGCCAACAGTCGACTTTGCGCACCTTCATGCTAGAAATCGAGGTAAATACTCAGGAGAAAATGCAAAAGAGATATACATGAAAGATCTAGAATTCATAGAAGATAGACTTGGTTATGATGTAGTAAAGAGACTTCACATACATTTCTCAGGAATAGAATATGGTGAAAAAGGCGAAAAAAAGCATCTAATATTAAGACATTCGGACTTGTCCTTTGAGGCACTAGCAGAGGCTCTCGTAGAGATGGGCTTAACAGAAGTTACTATAGTAAGCGAATCACCTATACTTGAGCAGGATGCATTACTTATGAAAGAAATATACAAGAGAATGCTCCATCAAGTTAAACCCTCTAATAAGAGGTAGAAACAAAATGGGAGAGAAATATCTAGTACTCGTAGTCGATAGAGACGATGATATTGGAAGAAAGACACAATATAAGACCCCAATATTAGGTAGAGATAATGTTCTTGATGTTGCTCAAGAGTTCGCTCTAAGGGATCCAGAAGATAGCGACCTTAATGCTATATATGCTGCAATTAAGTTATATGACGAGTTGATCAGAGAAGGTAAAGATGTAGAGATCGCAATACTTTGTGGAACTGAAAGCGCTGATAGAAGTGCAGATGAGAAAATAGAAAGAGAGCTTCTTGAGGTTTTAAGAATAACTGAAGCAAGGGGCGTTTACTTAGTGTCTGATGGTGCCGAAGATGAGTACATAATTCCAATAATCACATCGTATGTCCCCATAAAGAGCCTTAGGAGAGTAGTAATAAAACAGGCCCCAAACATAGAGACCACGTACTATGTGTTAAAGAAATTCATAGAGGATGAAAAAATACAAAGGAAATTCATACTACCACTTGCCATATTTTTCTTAGCTTATGGGGCTTTAATGCTCCTTGGAAAGTCAAGTTATGCTTTAGCTACAAGCCTTGTGATAATCTCTGCATATGCACTTATGAAAATATATAAGCTTGAGAACCATTTCGCAAGATTCCTCTTAGTCATAAAGGAGAGGTTCTCTGCTGGTAGCATTCAAGTCATATTTAACACGATTGCACTTGTTATCTTACTCGCAGGGACTCTTCAAGCTATAGGCGTTGCTATAACATTCTCTCCTGACAATGTAACGCCTTTTGCACGTTATGCTTCAATAATAGCTGGATTAAAAGCTCTAACTTGGTGGGTGTATCTCGCATATTTAATGGCATTTCTTGGAAGAATAGTCGAAATGCTTGTTAATGAGAAGAGATTAGAGCTTGACCCCCTGATATCTTCCCTTACAAACAGCTTGATCTTGGTCCTTGTTATATTTGCCATACTATCAGCCACACATGTTGCATTTACAACAACGCCAGAAAATGCCGTATTTTCTGCAATAACGTCCAATGACTTTATACTCTATATATCGATAGCAATTTTCATAATAATCATTAGGTATATCATAGAGAAATCCACTAAGAAAGCTCCTAGGTGAAACGATGTCCAAAGTACATCTAAAGAGTTTAGACTGGTGGTGGCCGATATATAGAAAGATAGCGTCATCTCTTGGAATCAATCCAAAGAAAGACGAAATCGCAACAATCGAGGCTTCTAAACATCTTTTGTCATATGGTTTTGATTTCTTTGAGAATGTTCTGAGAGCTGAAAACCTACTAAGGGGAAAAACTGTTGCTGTTGTTGGAGCTCATGAGTCTTTTCTTAATCAACGTATCGAGGGGGATGTGATAATAGCTTCTGATGGGGCATATAATGGACTTG
>QMTT01000071.1 GCA_003663565.1 Thermoplasmata archaeon | reverse complement strand
TATTAAGAGTGCTGCAAAAAAGATGCTTAGATATAATATACACAGACTTCCCGTAGTAGACTCTTCTGGAAATCTCATAGGAATTGTCACGGACAGGGATCTTATTAGATACATAGTTATGAAGAAGGTAGAAGATCCCGTAATAGACTACATGAAAGGACTCTGCATTCCGGTTTATCTTGAGACCCCTGCTAACGTCCTCATGGAGATAATAAGGGTTTCTAAGATATATGCATTCCCTGTTGTAGATGATAACGCAAACCTTGTTGGGATAATAACAGATAGAGACTTACTTTCAGAGGCTGAAATACGTGACATAATAGTAGATGTTCAAGAGATAGAAAGCGAAGATGAGTATGCATGGGAAGGTGTCAGGAACATTCTTCCATATTACTATATAAAGGAGGAGCTTATTATACCAAAGAAGCCCATTAAGGAGTTCATGGTGAAGAATGTTAGGACAATATATCAAAAGGCACCAGTCTGGGAGGCTGCAGATCAAATGATAAAGTTTGACATAGACCAGCTACCCGTTGTAGATCATCATAACAAGCTTGTAGGAATGATAACCATACACGATATCCTCGCTGCCATACTAAAGCACTAGGTAGGTACCTTTCGGTGAAACACGATGGGCGATATCTATGATGAAATTATGGCCATAGCAAAGAGAAGAGGTATAGTCTACCCATCCTTTGATATATATGGAGGTATCTCAGGCTTTTATAGTTATGGACCAATAGGAGCACTTCTTAAAGACAACATAATTGATGTATGGAAGAAGTTCTACGTCGTGAGAGAAGGCTGCCTTCTTATAGATACGCCAAACATAGTACCTTATAAAATACTGAAGGCTTCAGGTCATGTGGATCGTTTTACGGATATACTCGTAGAGTGTAAGAGTTGTGGGTCTAAGTATCGTGCTGATAAGGTCATTGAAGAGCAACTTAGTATAGACACTTCATCTATACCCAGAGAAAAGATCTTTAAAATCATAGAAGAAATGGAATTGAAATGTCCATCATGTGGGGGAAAACTAGGAAATCCTAGAGAAGTAAACCTGATGTTTAAGACTGAAATAGGGTTTGGAGATGTAGTGAAGGCTTTCTTGAGACCTGAAACTGCTCAGGGAATATTCGTTGAGTTTAATATTCTCTATAATGTCGCAAAGAAAAAGCTACCTATGGGTGTTGCGCAAATAGGTAGAGGTTTCAGAAATGAAATATCTCCAAGGCAGGGCATTATAAGACTTAGGGAGTTTAATATGGCCGAAGTTGAAGTATTCTTTGATCCAAAAAGGGATGATCATCCACTCTTTAATGACGTTAAAGACGAAGAAATAAAGGTGATAACGAAGGATGACAAAGAACTACAGGACACTGTTGGGAATCTCTATAGTAAAGGCATCATCAAGGGAAAACTTCTTGCATATTATATTGGTTTAACAAAGAAACTACTAGTAGCGCTTGGAATTGATGAAAAGAAGTTGAGATTCAGACAACATAAGTTATATGAGCTTGCACACTACGCAACAGACTGTTGGGATGCCGAAATTTATTTAGAGCGCTTCGGATGGACAGAAGTTGTTGGAATAGCGAATAGAAGTTCTTATGACCTAACAACTCACTCTAAAGAGTCCGGTGTGGAACTTGTTGCATATAGGAACTTAGAAAAACCAAAGAAAGTCGTGGAAAAGGTTGTGATTCCAAAGTATAATATATTAGGACCAATGTTCAAGGATAAGCTTAAGGCCGTCGAAAGGGCTCTAAAAGAGGGCAAGTATACGGATACGGGAGATAAACTTGTTGTGGATCTGGAAACGGAGAAAATAGAGATACCAAAATCTGCTGTGGATATAAAGAAAAAGGAGAAAACAATAATGGTAGAAAAATTTGTACCATGGGTAGTAGAACCCTCATATGGCATTGACAGGATATTGTACGGAATCTTGGAGCATAGTTATACAAGGGATGATCGAGGATATGTCTACTTCAGATTTAGACCGTATATAGCTCCAATAAAGGTCGGAGTATTCCCTATCGTTAATAAAGAGCCATTCACAAGTGTTGCAAGGGATGTTTACATGAGATTCGTGAGAGAGGGCATCGTTGCATATTATGATGCAAGTGATTCTATAGGAAAAAGGTATGCAAGAATGGACGAAATAGGTACTCCATATTGTGTTACTATTGATGGACAAACCCTTGAGGATAACACGGTTACTGTAAGAGATAGGGATACTAGAAAACAAATAAGGATGGGCATAGAAAAAGCTGTGGAGTTCGTAAAAGAAAAGACTACATTCAAATTTAGTTAGAACTCTTTTTGCAGCGCATTCTATATTTGCTGTACTTTATTAGAGCTGCAAGAGCATCTACAGCGTCTTCTGGTGTTTCATATGTTGGAATATTGTTTTCTTCAAGTTTTCTTGCTATTTTCTTGGCAAAGGATCCTCCTGGAATTACGACAGCTATAGGCTTTCCGTATGATTTCATCAACGAAATCCTGTCAACGATATCTTCTCTTATTGCTGGAGATTGGGCAATTATTATAACAACAAGTGCATCAACGTTTTCATCTTCTAGGACATATCTCATAGCGATCTCGTACCTTTCAGGGGGTGCATCTCCAAGTATGTCTACAGGATTAGCATAGGATATGTGTCTTGAGAATATGCCATTCTCTATTGCCTTTTTGAACTTCTTTTTCGTTTCTTCATTTAGCTCTGCCATTTTGAGGCCGTTTGTCTCGACAGCGTCCGTTGCCATAACTCCTGCTCCTCCTCCATTAGTGACTACTGCTATTCTGTCCCCCTTTGCGAGAGGTTGCATTGATAGCATCTTAGCGTAATTGAAGAGTTGTTCCATGCTGTACGCTCTTATTATTCCAGCCTGCTTAAAGGCTCCGTCATATACTTCATCGGAACCTGCCAATGATCCCGTATGCAGAGAAGCCGCTCTAGCACCTCTGTGACTTCTTCCTGACTTCAGCACTATTATTGGTTTCTTCATACTTACTTTCTTTGCCACTTCAAGGAATCTCTTACCGTGAGATACCCCCTCCACGTACATTGTTATTACCTTAGTGATCTCGTCGTCAGCCAGATACTCTAAAAGATCTTCTTCATATACGTTACACTTGTTCCCATAGCTAACGAACTTAGACATGCCTATATTGTTCTGAGTTAGCCAGTCTAGAACCGCAGCTCCGAAGGCACCACTTTGTGAAAGGAAGGCTATGGATCCCTGTCTTGGGAATCCTTGTCGGTCTGGAGGATTAAATATTGTTGCAAGCTTGTTCTCCGAGTTATATACTCCAAGACAATTTGGTCCTATGATGGGTATTCCATTATCGTTCGCTATTTTTCGAATTTCTTCTTCAAGTTTGGCACCCTCCTCACCAGTTTCGCTGAATCCAGCAGAGATTATTATAATGCCTTTAACTTTCTTTTCGGCACATTCCTTTACAACTTGGGGGACTATCTTTGCAGGAACTGCAATGACTGCAAGATCTACTTCATCAGGAACATCTTTTATGCTCTTATATGCCTTAAGACCAAGTATCTCAGATTTACGTGGATTTATTGGATATATTTTTTCTCCTGTCCATAGATCTTTTAAGTTCGTGACTATTGCAGTACCTACTTTTCCGGGAACGTCACTTGCGCCAATGACAGCAACGCTTTTTGGATAAAATATTGGATCCAAGTTCCAACTCCCAGGCATACTGACACCCTCACTAAAGGCCTAGATTTACACCTACCTTAGGACTTTAATTAATCAGAAAATATTAAAATAAATGGAGGCAATGTAAAGGATTGTTGTTAAATTAAACATAAAAAGAAAAAGTTTGTATTATATAGGAACTTTCTCTCCTAGCTCGTTTATTAATGTTTTTATATAATCCCGACCGTATTTCTCAGAGATCTCTATGCGCTCTTTAAATGTCTTCGGATTTACCTTGAACTTCTCGGCTATATGTCTTGGAGCCTCATAGTAACTTTCTAAACCTTTTATTGGCATTAGTGGTTCTTTTTCGGCTAAGATTTTAGCATACTTAAGTTTCATCGATGCAAACCACTCCCTAACATCCTCAAAGTTGTCAAATGCGTATTCAATGACCTCTTGTGGAGCTACCTTGTGATGATAAAAGAGCCTTATTGTTGCAACTAGACCTCTCCATGCGTTTGGCTTCTTCTTTTTTAGGTCGGACTTAAAAAGCTCCATCATGAAGTAATATACGTTATCGAAGAGGTACTCTCCCTCGAATATCCATGGAGCATAATCTCCTTTAAGAGCTGGTATGGGTATATATATAGATATCTCTTCTGGTCTTCTGAACCAGTATTGAATTATATAGTCTCTCAGAACTGTGTCTGTCTTTTCATCATATGCCATTTTAGAAAGGACATCTGGAGGCCATAAGAACTTGAGATCATACTCTAGTGATATCATGTTTATAGTGGCAACTTTCCACTCTGAGTATTGATCGAGAGATTGTATGACAAGATTTTTGTTCCTGCGAGCCTTGGCAATGCTTAGTATTTCTTCTCTAACCTCTAGAGCTTTATCTATTGAATTTATATATAACTCCGCAAGCTTTTCCTGGATCTCTGATGGTGTCTCTAGTAGTTTACGTACTCCAGAGTATAACTCATTTTCAAAGAGCTCTTTTAGTGCTTTATTTACTGAGCTCATAGCGATACAACTCCTATAAAACATCCCTTTAGATTTTTATGAGGTAAATGGTATCTCTAGACAACAAGTATACTCGATGTTGTTCACATGTGTATTCACATGCTCTAGGACTGATATATGAAGGCAAACTTAAAAACATTTCTTTTAGGGTCTTGTAAAGAGAAAAAATTTGTTTTTGAAGATATATGGACTGGACAATGTCCTTTGGGAATTTAACATTATGAGTATGCCCAGATATAAGTGCTTGCATATATTTTCGTCACCCTATGGATGACGGATTTTAAATGTGCTTTTAGGACAAATATTTTTCATAGGTTAGCGGAATGAAGCCAGTTTTTGTCAATCATACATTTTGTGACTTTTGTTATAAACTCATAAGCAAGCTCATCTAGAGTAATTTGTACCTTAACTATGTATGATTTAACTAAGTGCTTTTTCCTAACTTCCTAGTAATTGTTAAAAGATGACCATAAGATGATGTGTTAATTGTATCCAATTGACTTGCTTAATAATCACACGAATAGCATATACAGACTTTCCTTTTGCCGTTTCTAACTGTTCTTCTTTTTGTGTAATTTCGTAGAAAATAATGGAAAATACATAAAAGTGTTGCGTATAATTGTTATTGCGGTTAGTATGGAGAGGCATTATACTTTGAAAGAGGCCTCGAGAATCCTTAGCATTATTGTAAAACTGAGAAGCTCACAAATGAAGAGAGAAAACAACTACGGGATTATGGCAATAGAAAAAACAAGGACTAGGATTAAAATTCCACAAGATCACACTAGCCGTTCGCCGCATCTGTAGCTTCATGTATCAAGTTGTAGCAAGTTATATCTGCCACGGTGGGTTCATCACGGCACGGTTCTGGGCGGGCTACGGGAGCAATGCTCTCCTCACGCACCCAGAGTGGTTGCCCGTGCGTAGTATTTAAGATACTTTCGAGACTAATAGGAGCACGCGCGGGCTTCTCCCTCTCGCGCCTCATCATGATCAGCGCGTCATTGGGGCAGTCTTACGTGGGATTAGCACGATCCTCTTGCCTCTGATGGCTACTTC
>QMTT01000070.1 GCA_003663565.1 Thermoplasmata archaeon | reverse complement strand
GCAGGATTTTACAAGCCCTTCTCGGCCTCGGTGCGGGATTTTATATTGGAATATTGGGCATCGCCTCCACGCTTATGATCATAACGATTTTATACCTCTTCTTCTCTTTAGACATGCTAAAGGCAAACGGGACTGCAAAGGCCCTTATATTCTTCAACAACCTTATTGCCTTTGCAAATTACGCTTACCAGGGAAGTATAGACTACACGATTGCCGCTTTAATAACGCCGCCCATTATGGTAGGATCATGGTTGGGCGCAAGAACAGCGGTAAGCCTAGGGCCAGAAAAACTCAAAATAGTGTTTGTAATTATCGCGGTTATTACTGCTATAAGAATACTTTTCCAAATGTTCTAAAATAGGTGCCAGTATTTTCGTCATTTTTCCAAGTTAGAGGGTGAAAAATGTGTATTAGCATCATATTGCTGATGTCCTAGATTACATTACTGATAATTGAAAATTAGTTATTGATACCTCTTGTATCTAATATTCTCTTAGCTTGTTTAAACCCTCATTAAGTCTGTTATCCGCTGAACCCCTTATCATACGTTTTCTTTAGAAAAACTTTGTGATTAGCGGATTCTATAATTCTAGAAACTTTATATATAATATCACTACTATAATATTATGGCGATAATATTACCATGGTGATATTACAATGATAATCAAAAGGCGTGAGGAAAAAATTCTTTCAGAGGAAAGGGGCTGGATCTTAGTATACGGGAGGAGAAAGGTGGGAAAAACGTTTACGATAAGGCGGGCAATACCCTGGGATCTATATTGTACGATTACGAGGTCTGGGAACGTTATATTAGAGGAGGGTAGCAATAGAAAAATCACGTCCCAAGAGAATGCTATTAAAAAAGTAACAGAGCTTTTGAGAGAAAATAAAACAGTAGTGATTGACGAGTTCCAGAGGATTAATCCGGAATACATGGAGATAATAGCTTTGGAACATCCTAACGGGAGGCTTATAGCAAGCGGATCCAGCTTTAAAATCTTCCAAGAGATCTTCTCGAAGAGAAGCCCGCTCTTAGGTCTATTCTCAGCAATAAGATTCGAAATTATAAGGACTGCAGACGTCATAGCCTCCATATCAGAGCTTCTTAAGGATAAACTAGATGTTAAGGGCACCCTAATTTGGGGCGTATTATTGAGGGATCCTTGGGTAATACCGATGTTTAACGTTGAAAATAACCCTATAGAAGAGATCTCTAGGAAAATATGGCAAATAGTTATGACGTCACAGTCCCTAATAGGGGAAGTTTTTACAGAGGAGGAAAGAAGGCTTACTAGGACATATGAAGCGATCATGAGATTAATTGCTGAAGGAACGTGGGATCTAAGCGAGCTAGCATCTATATTAAGCTCTAGAGGCCTAATAAGCGGCGGAAGAGAATCCATTACTGGGGTATTAGATGTATTAAGTAAGATAGGAATAATAACAAAAATACCTTTATGGAAGTCTCGCAAGAGATTTTACTACAAAATATCATCCCCAATAGTATCGATTGCGTTATACGCAGACCAAAAGCTTGGAATATCTGAAGGAATAGGACAACTAGGAGATAAAGGCATTTTATACTATCCTCTCGGGATGGAATTCCAGTTTTCCATAGGAGAGTTGCTTGCGGAGTACTATAATGCTATGATGTCATATTCCATATTGCCAGAAGGCGACATAGACGTCGTTCTTCTAAAAAGGAATAGGCCCATAATTGCTTTTGAAATTTCTTTGGGAAGTGTAGAAGACGAAGAGATAAAAAGGCTGAGGAATATGGCAGAAAAATTGGGAATAAGGAAAATTGGAGTAGTATCTATAGGAGAAAAATACGAAGGGAAAGAAGCCGTTAACGTGGCTATGAGCGGAGATGACATAATAAAGATCGCAAGGAATATTGCTGCTGGAATATACGGGAGAAGCATTTAACATAAAATTATTTTGTTTAATTTCGCTCAATATTGTGATTAATGACATATGAGAAAAGATTAAATATTATAATCCAAATTATTATAATCATGATTATAAAAAAGTTCGTAAATAGAACCGAAGAGTTGGAAAACATCCGTGAAAGGCTCAAAAGGAAGGGGTTTGAACTTATAGTAATATACGGGAGGAGACGTATAGGAAAGACGGGCTGATATTGGAGGCTGTTAAAGACGTTGAGCACGTTTACTACTTGGCAATCGAGGGCGATAATTTAAGGCACTTTAAGAGGCAGGCATCAAAAGTAGTCCCCGAGTTAAATATTCTGAAGAGGACTGGGAGGATACTTTCATTTTCTTAAGGATAAAATAGTAATCGTTGATGAATTTCAGAACCTCATAAAAGAGGATCCAAAAGTAATCTCTATATTCCAGAGGATAGTAGACGAGCTCTTAATCAACACTAATACAAAGCTTATTTTACTTGGATCTTCAACTTCTATTATTGGCGATAAGGTATTGAGTTATAAAAGCCCTCTTTATGGTAGAAGGACAGCATTCGTTAAAGCTAGGGCCTTTGAAGTTCATACATTTAAAAGAGTTTTTTCCAAATGCTGCCCCAAGGGAGCTTGTAGAAATATTCGGGTTTACCGACAGAATACCTTTTTATATTGAAAAGGTTAAAACGCCCTTCTGGAGCTGGCTAGAAGAAGAGTTTTCGCGAAAGGATACGTTTCTTATAGACGAAATGGAATTCCTCTTGAAGTATGAATTCTCTGAGACAAGTGTTTATAAGAAAATATTGGAAGCAATTGCTTATGGAAAGAATACGATGAAAGAGATCAAGGATTATTTAAAACGGGTTATTCGAACATTACACCATATATTGCCAACCTTATGGAAGTAGGCCTTGTGAAGAAGATGATACCGATAACAGACACTCCTAGAAGTAAGAAGGGAAGGTATTATATCACGGACAACTTCACGAGGTTTTGGCTCAGATATATTTTTCCAAACCTCTCGGCAATAGAAGAAGGGATTTTCGACATAGACCTCATAAAAAAAGGATTACGACGCGTATCTTGGAAATGTCTATGAAAGGGTTGCCCGAGAGTTTATGGTGGATCTTGCGAAAAGGAATTGCCTTCCAATAAAACCACAGAAAATTGGCAAATGGTGGCATAAGGGCGAGGAAATAGACCTTGTTTTGGTTAATGAGACGGAGAAGAAGGCTATACTAGTGGAAGTCAAGTGAAAGGATCTGAAAGAGCGAGACGTTTATAGGATATTGAGCGAATTAGAGAGAAAGGCAGGCATTACTCCATTAGAAGGCTACGAAGTATTTTATTGCATTATAGGCAGAAACGTTGAAGATAAGGAAGAGATCTCTAAGGAAGTTTAGTATATGACCTCAACGATATAGTTAACTTAGCGATATAGCGGTTTTCTAGCGACTATACAGTTTTCTTTCATATAATCTCGTTCGTTCTTCATTTAAGGATTTTAAAGCTGTCCAGTCGAAGTAGTATGCTGCGAGTATCGTTATTGGAAGTGCGCGGTAGAGGTCATAAAACGCCCCCAATAAGAAGCTATTAGGATAAAGCGCCAGTAGATAGCGAAGGCCTGTATCGTATGCTACTCCTATTAGGCTTATAGGGAGCCCCATGAGCAGGACTGCTCTTATTTTCTCTCCCCTTGTTAGGCTTGGAGTATTATGAGCGGCCTTATATGCCATCGATGGAAAGATGTAAATCCTGAGAAGGAACGGTAGGAGATACAGAATCATCAGGGGATAGGCATAGTAAACAAGGGAGTATACCTCACCGTAGTATCCTACAAGCAGCACTAATAAGGAGACTAGATAATAGGCGAAGAACAGGAGAAGTAAGTAGTTCAACCCGTAGTACTTCGCGTTTCCCATGAACCTCCTGATGAGCTTTCTCAAGCTAACGTATCCAGAAGCCCTAGACTTCGCGTGCAGCATAAAATAGGAGACGTCAATCATTGCCATTAAGGGATATCCGAGAACGTGAAGAATGATTATTGAAGTCCAGAACGCCCTTTCAAGAGCCTTGGCGCTTATAGTCACGGCACTCAAAAAATAAATAGTGTAGAGCAAGTCCAGGAGCCACCTCATATGACACACCTCAGGATCCTCTGGCTAAATCATCCTCCCGAAATCTTATAGAAGACGCCCTTGTAATCTATCGGAATGCTTCCATAAGGGGTCTCAGCAGTTCCTGAGACGTAAACGTAGTAGCTGCCATCGCTTATGAGATCCTCGGACGTCTCAACTTTAACCTCGATCGTTATTTGCTCTGGATCCCATGATGACCACTCCACGGTCACAGTTTTATCCTCTGGATCTACCTGGTACGAATACTGGTCTAAAACTCCCTCAGCCACAAGCCTAGAACTCCAGCTTGCAACATCTGTTAAGGCTCCAAGTGAGGGATTAAAGAAGGACAGTAGAAAGCTCATCGACGAGAGCGCTGATGAGACACGATAAAGAACCTTGGAGATATCTTCCTCTAAGTCCCCTTGCTTTATAGCGTGAACGATCACATCGTTAATAGTGCTTTCTCTCGGAAACCTTATGTTCAGCTTTATTCTTTTTAACCCAACAAACTGTAACTTTGCGTCCCCACCAAACGCGATGTCAGGCCCAAAGACAGAGACTACAGTCCTATAAATTGTATCACAGTAGGAAAACTTGGTCACAGCTTTTAGACGCGATATAGTTGTCTGCATTATAGTATTTGTGTAGCTTGGATCAGGTCCTATATGCGTCATCAGCAAGTACACGCTCCTGCCTATTATTGGATTTATATCGCTTGCATAGAACATCTCACTATAATCGCGGAAGATCCCTGTATAAAGTATATAGCCCTGAGGGTAAAGATTTTGGGACAAGACCTGTGGCCTCTCAGTGATGTACAGCGAGCTCTCAAACTCCAGCGTGAGGTCTAGAATAAAGTTGTCAAGACCCTCTGGGAACTCCATTGGACTTACTTCGAACCCTATTTCCACGGGCTCTTCTTTAGATGCAAACCTTAGAAGTGTGGACTCAAAGAGGGACAGCTCAAGCGAGTATTCTCGCACGTCCGTGGAGTCGGAGTGCTCTATTGTCACCTCATTGGAGCTTATCCCGTTGAGGAGCATCCTGACAGAGAGCCTAGCTCCCTCTGGAATGTTGTTAGGTATGACTCCGATTGTGGCCCTAAGTTTTACGGTGTTCGTGGGATCCACCGTGTTAAGAATTGCTGAAGGAAGCTGAAGGTAGAACGCCTGATAGCACTCGTCCCTATCAACTACGAGATGAAGATTACTTGAAATGATGTTAATGCTATCCGTGCGCTTTAACGAGGAGCTCTCAAGATATGGCCAATACGCATAGACTGTGGGGATTACTCTAAGCCCCCAAATGCTGTTCTCAAGGTTGTTAAACACGACCTTCACGTGAATTTTCTCAGAAGTGCTGCCATAGGGCTCTACATGTTCTGCCAGAACTATGTTAGGGAGGTCTGGTGAGAGCACGTATTGGGCTAATGGACTTGATGCGTTCCCGACGTAAACGAGCATAGTTGGGTATTCATTGCCCCCAGACTTCTTGTACGCGGTAATACTTAGCAATATTTTATTCCACAAAAAGCTACCAATATACTCTTTAGGATCTGTTATATACAAGTCGAACTCGTAGCAATTTCTACTCTTAGATATATCGGCATCCTTTTCGAGCATTTCCTTTGCTGGTTGAACCCTGAGCTCCACCATGTTGTACTCGTATCCTCCTCCGTCATCCGGAACTGGCCCCCAAGGGCCGCGAGGCCTAACCG
>QMTT01000069.1 GCA_003663565.1 Thermoplasmata archaeon | reverse complement strand
CGATTTGTGTAGCATTTAAATGCAATAAAATGGAGAAGTTATATTGGTTAAAAGAGGGGATTGGAAATATTAGGAGTTCATCCGAAGACGTTATAGAGGTGTGCTAGGGAAGGTAAGATAAAGGTAGTTAAGACTGTTGGAGATATTAGAAGGATACCAGAGTCTGAGATAAGGAGATTGCTTGGTGAAGAAGTTAAGAGGGTTGATGAGATTAGGGAAGTAAGAGTCGTGCTTTATGCGAGAGTAAGTTCTTACGACCAAGAACAACACGGGGATTTGGATAGACAGTTAGAACTGCTTAGGAAGTATGCTCAAAAGAAAGGATATAAGATTGTTAAGGAAATAAAAGATAGAGCATCAGCTCTGAAAGAAGACAGGAAAAGGAATTAAAGGATTTTCGAACTGGCTGAGAAAGGATTAATTGATAATCTGACATCCTCCCTGCCGTGAGCGGCGAGGGTTCCCACAGGGAGCGTCCTCCGCACGGTTGCTCGTGGTTCATTGGGCACGGTCAGGGGTACCTCTATAGCATAATATGACAGTATGACAGAAAGTATTTTTTAAAACTTTACGCAGTAATAGACTATTTCGTTAAATAAGCACAACAGTATTTTCGGTGATCATAGAAACATATAAATGAAGGAGGAAAGAGAATATTAAGCGAGTCGCCTCGATGACGGCAGGATAGCCAGCAGGGGCGGGAGGATAATACTAATCCCACGTAAGGCCGCCCCAATAACCCGCTGATAAGGATGAAGCGCGAGAGGGGAAGCCCGTGCTTAGTTTCCGAGACATCCCAAATACAAAGCACGGGCAACCACGTAATGATATTCGCTAGCGTAGGGCTATAGTTATCAGAACTCATTATGGAGCTATAAGTAAGATATAAGAGGATGCTTATAAATGCATTTTCAATTTAGAATTTTTTCTTGTCAGTTTATTTTTGTACCTTTTGTAGGTTAATTGTGAGTCCTGAGTTACTATCTAGATGTTTTACCCGATCCGAAACCCTTTTAAGAGACTAAGCATTAATCAAGATGCAAGAGATGTTATGCTTATACTACCAAAAATACTTACTAATGAGGCAATCCTTTAAGGGCGCCTTATTTCATAACCTTCAAATTAATTTTCAAATAAAATTAGCATTCAAAGGTGATACAAGAATGGCATCAAAAAGAGGAGTCCCTTCATGGGTTAAGTATACACCAGAAGAAGTAGAAAAACTCGTAATTGAGCTTAGAAAGAAGGGATATAGTACTGCAATGATTGGCACAATACTGAGAGACCAGTATGGAATACCCAGTGTTAAGGCCATCACGGGGAAGAAAATAACAAAAATATTAGAGGAACACGGATTAGCGCCCGAAATTCCAGAAGATCTAATGAACCTTATGAGAAAGGCTGTAAAGCTCAGGAAGCACCTTGCAAAACACAAGAAAGATATTCACAATGCGAGAGCACTTATGCTTATAGAATCTCGTATCCACAGACTTGTGGATTATTATAAGTCCGTTGGAAAGCTTCCAAAGACGTGGGAATATTCACCTGAACTTGCAGAGCGCCTTGTAGGACACGTTTAACTATTCTTCACAATTTTTATATATTTTTATTTCCCCAGAATAGACACTTTTTTAAGCTCTAAAACATAAAGTAAATCCACTAGGACATATGTGTTAATCTCATTTCCAAATTGCTTTAAATTATGGAGGATAAACAGATGACTAACGATGGAGTACCCTCTGATCTTAGACATCTCATGACATATTCTGAAAAGATCGTACAAACGCTTGAGAGTTTAGATGGTCTATTTCTTGTGGTAAGTCATAACGATGCGGATGGAATAGCAGCCGCATCCCAGATGTTTAAGTTACTCGTTCAAATGGGAAAAGAGTTCCACATGAAGTTCATTAAGTCGCTATCTTCAGAGGTACTATCAGAAATCCTTGACGAAAACTTCGATGTACTTATAATCCTTGATATGGGAGCTGGTTATGAAAGAGTCATCGATAGTCATTTGAGAAACATGAAGAAATATGGGTTCATTATAGATCACCATAAAACATCGTTGGAGAGCATCTATGAAAACATTTCTCTCATGAACTCCTGGGCTTTTGCACTTAGCGGGGATTTCGAAGCATGTGCTGCTTCTCTTACATTTTCTCTACTGCTTTCATATGACGAAAAGTTAGTATCAATGGCACCTTTTGCCTTAGCAGGCATTCTTGGCGATAAACAACTCACGAATCCGAAAGGTCTGAACGAGTTCGTACTGAAAAAAGCGCTGGATGAGGATGTTGTGAAAGTTCATAAAGGGCTTCTTCTAAGGGGAAACACCCTTGAGGAAGCCTTAGCATACACGATGCCTCCATATATAAAAGGTATCACAGGAAATCCACATGAAGCAAGAAGATTGCTAGAAAAAATAGGAATACTGCCTGAGTCTCCAACAGAAGATCTTTTTGAGGATACTACACTGATGAAAAAACTTTCCTCTGCAATAGCAATAAAGCTTGCTAACCAAGGGGTAAGTATAGATGATTTATATGAAGTCCTAGGCCCTCATTATTTCTTTACAATTGATACTCACATAAAATATTATGTAGAAGATCTCACAGAAGTTTTAGATACAATTGGACGAACTAAGAATACGGGATACCTTCCGAAGGTTGTAATGCTAGATCCTGAAACTATAGCAAGTGTCATGGCGATAGTTACTTCCGTGAAAAAGTCCCTCATAGAATACCTTATCTCTCTTGAAGAAAATCACGCTGAGTATACAACATTTTGGTACTATATGTGTGAGAATCCTAACATTAAGTCCCTTGTTGCGACGTTTGGTATGCAATACATAGTTCCAAAGGACAGGGCATTGATCGTAGTAAGCAGGGAAGATAGCAACTACTCCATATCTGCGAGATGCCACAGAACCCTTGTTGCAAAGGGTATTGATTTAGCATCCGCACTAAAAAGAGTTGCAGAGTCTTTTGGTGGATTTGGTGGAGGCCACAGTGTTGCAGCAGGAGCAAGGGTTCCTATAAGTACAGACATAAGAGAACTACTAAGCAAATTAGATGAGATACTCCAGGAACAACTTAAATATCAGGGGGAATAATATGAATGAAAAAAACGTTCAGAAAAGCATTTTATCATACAAAATAAGAATGAGACTCCCTATAGGAAAACGCTTTGCTGAGATCATAAAAAAGGCTCTAGATCCAGAGAACTACGTTTACATAAAACTCAGTGTTGAAGGTGATGATCTCATTGTTGAAAATGTTTCAGATAATGTTGGAAGTTTACTCCACACAATAGATGACTTCTTCTGGTGCTTCCTGGTATCATACGAAATTATTAAGGATGCATCAAGATATCTCAAGGAATCTTACAGGGAAGAATGAGAGGGGCCCATATACGTGCTGGAGAGTGACTTAAACAACTCCTTCAAGATAAGTATCTTTGAAAGCATCTCAAGGACTTCCACCCTATCTAAAGCCACCCAAGGATTTTCACCCTTTGCAACAACACCATGGCCAAGGAGTACTGCTATATTTGACTTGGACAGTGCCTCAGAGACACGTACAGCAAGTTCCTCAGATCCTGGCTCATATCTCTCAATGATAGTCACACTAGACCCTATGAGATATTTCGTCTCGTAGTACTCCTTCAAATTGTCATCTGTTAAGACTTCAAGTTCTGCTGCTAATAAAGTATATGGAGAATGTGCGTGTACTAGTGCTTTTGCATTCGTCCTTTGATAGCACAGCAAGTGCATCGGAAGCTCCGTAGATGGTACCAAGTCAGAAAGAGGTATACCATCAATCGTAACGGGAACTAAATCCTGTTCCGTCACAAGTATTTTTGGTTTTCCTTTTGGAGTTATCCAAATAACTTTTCCGTACTTCTTCATAACATCAACATTATTCGAGACAAAGCTTACATTACCAGACCTTGGAGTAATAAGCCCTTTATTGTACAGATTCCTAAGAATCATCACGACAGCCCTTTTATTATCTAGATCAGCATATCGAAGTATTTCATCATAATATCTCTGCAAGGATATCACCTGATGTTATCTTACCTTAGCACCTGGCCTTACTGGCCTATAAAGCTTTACATATCCAGATTTTGTCCTAAGTATGGCATCATTCGAGCTTTTTGCTCTTATCATTCCCTTTTCATCAACATAGAGGTTGACCTTCATGAATTCATCTATACTTATCTTTGATTTAGGTTTCCTTTTAACGTTCTCGAAATAGATTACATCGCCAGGCTCTCCCTCTGGTATTAAAATAGACACTGTCTTACCATCATCTGCTGCTAAAAGCATACCCTCGCTGATAATTCCCCTTAGCTTTGCAGGTTTCAAGTTAGCCAAGACAGCTATTTTCTTTTTCTCGAGCTCCTCTCTTTTGTAATACGGTTTTAGACCAGCGACAAGAGTCCTAGTTTCACTTCCAAGGTTAACCTTTAGGACATAGAGCTTGTCCGCATTTGGATGATCGCTGACTTCAACCACTTCCCCAACACGTATATCAAGAACGGATGCTGGCAGGATTTCTCCTTCTTCCCAAGGTTCCTTGGGAATTACTACATTTGGATCTATTACTCTGTACATAGGTCTAGGCTCTAGAAGCTTCTGACCAACCGGAACTTCCTCTAAGGCTTCTTCCCACTTCACTTCATGTATGTCCTTTTCGTACCCTAGATACTTCCAACCTTTTGCTGTGGACTTTGGAAGAAATGGATGAAGTCCTATTAGAAGTATCTTAACAAGATTCAGCGCAACGTAGATTGTTGTCTTAGTTCTTTCAATATCGGTTTTTATCGTTTTCCATGGAGCCTTCATGTCTAAGTACTTATTGCCAAGATGTGCTATTTCAGTTATCTTTTTGAGAGCCTCTCTGAAGCGACACTTCTCTAGGCTTTCTTCTGCACTCTTGAAGTACATCCTAGCTTCGTTAAGAACTTCCAAATCCTCATTATCAAGTTCCCCTGGCTCTGGTATGCTTCCGAAATTATAGTATGCAAAATGAAGGACACGATGAATGAAATTCCCTATGTTGGCCACGAGCTCCTTATTGTTCTTTGTGATCATGTCATCTATGTCCAAAGAAGTATCCCTTGTTTCTGGCATGTTCACTGATAGATAATACCTTATAGCATCAGCGTCAAATATTTTCAGAGCATCTGAGACCCAAAATACTATTCCCCTACTTTTGTCTAGTTTCTCTCCACTTATAAGAAGATATTCATTGGCAGGAACGTCATATGGAAGGTTTAAATTTCCATGCGCTATAAGCATTGCCGGGAATAATATCGTATGAAACGGAATATTATCCTTTCCAAGGAATAAGTATATTCTTGCATTTGGATTCTTCCAGAACTTTTCCCAGTAACTCTCGTCACCTATCTTTTTTGAGTATTCAATCGCTGCCGATATATACCCTAAAAGTGCTTCAAACCACACATAGACTCTTCTATCCTCATAGCCTTCAAAGGGTACCTCCACGCCCCATGATATATCTCTAGTTATTGCTCGATCCCTTAATCCCGCTTTTATCCAATTTATTGTATAGTTTATGACATTAGGCTTCCACCAATTCTTCTTCTTAAGCCATTCCTCTAATGGCTTCTGAAGCTTCGATAAAGCAAAAAATAGGTGTTTTCTCTCAATGAATTCTATATCTTGTGATCCACAGATCCTACATCTTGGGTTCTTAAGGAGCTTAGGCTCAAGCAGTGTTCCACAGTTATCACACTGATCTCCTCTT
>QMTT01000068.1 GCA_003663565.1 Thermoplasmata archaeon | reverse complement strand
TGAAAACGAGACCTACATCTTAAGGAAAATCATATCAAACTATCCTCTGAAATCCGAACTTGAAGATTTTAGAACAGAACTAATGCTCATAATCCGAAGAGAATTAACAAATCCAGAAGGAACAACATTAGAAAGAATAAGAAGGAAGATTGAAGAAAAGGTAGGAGAATTCACGGAAAACATCTCAACTTTAATAAGGAATATCTTTCACGAAACCATAAACGAAATCCGAGAGACCTACTTCCAAGAAGAAAATAAGAGAAGACAGGAGGAAGGAGAAGAAGAACTAAAATTCAAATGGATAGGACCAGATGACTACAGAACAACAGAAGTATGCAGAAGAATAAAGGAAAGAACGAGAAATGGAGTAACTTTGGAAGAGTTAAAGCGAGTAGTAAGAGAAGAAGCAATAAGAGGTGGATTCGGTTGGTTTTATTCTGAACTAAGACCTTTTACTCCACATCCGAACTGTAGACACACTTTTATCCCAGCAGTATAAGAAAGAAATAAAAGGAATGAATAAGCATAAATAAGCAAGAGGTGGTATCATGCCAAAACCTCTTAGCATGGAAATACTGAACGAAGATGAAAGAATAATTACAGCATGGGCAAGCGTTGAATGTATTGATAAAGATGGAGAAATAATTCCAATGTCCGAACTCAAAAAGATAATGCCTATTCTAATGGATAGAGGCGGATTTGTAATGTATAAACACACAAACAAACCGATAGGAAAAATCCTCAACTACGAGTTTAAAGAACATCCAGAAACAGGAAAGGAAGGTCTATTCCTAACCATAAAGGTATTTGACGATTATGACTTTGACGATAAAGTTTGGAATGAAATCAAAACAGGAAAACTAAAAGGAATTTCATTTGGAGGAATAGCAAAGAAACAATCATGGAAAGATTTAGGAAATGGAAACGGAGCAAGAATCTTAGAAGATATTGAAGGATTTGAATTCTCAATCGTAGAAGAACCAGCAAACCCTTATGCTCTAATAGAAGAAGTAAATATTGTGGCAAAGAGCAATGAAATACTGAAAGTGGATAGCAGATATCTGACCGAAGATGGAAGGTTCAAGGAAATGACCTGTCCAGACGACCCAAGCAAGAAATCCAGATTCTGTGGATGTGTAAGAGCAATGATGAATGAAGGATACTCTCTTGAATCAGCAAAGAGAATCTGTGGATACATCCGTTATTATGTTAAGAAAGATTTTGACGAAATAACAAAATCAGAACTCAACGAAATCTTAGAACAGATAAACAAAGAAACGGTAGATTCTGACGAGATAATCTCAAGGATATACTCAAAGATAGCAAGAGGAGAAGAACTAACAGAAGAAGAAAGAAAAATACTTGCGGCATATCTCGCAGGAGTAAAAGACGAGAAGAAAGGAAAGGAGATTCAAAAACCATTCGCAGGATTTAAAGATTTTGACGATTGTGTAAGAACTATGATGGAAGAACAGGGATATGATGAAGAAACAGCAAGAAAAGTATGTGGAAAAATCTACTGGCAGACAGAAGGGAAGAAGAAACAGTATTCAGAAGAAGACGAACTTTGGCTAAGAAATGAAGGACAGGAAGTATTACAATACGCAGAAAATATGTTCCTTAACTCAATTGATTACATAGACACGAAAGACGAACTCTACGAACTCCTTGAAAGCATAGAAGAAGAAATCAAGTGGAAATACAACCTCTCATGGTCTCAGGTTTCATTAATTATGGACGAACTGACGAGCAAGTATGAGGACAGGATAAGAGAGATAGAAACGAATAAACAAGGATACGCAGAAGAAGTATTTGAGTATGCAATTGAACTATTAGAACAGGGATACAGCGAAGAAGAAGTAGCATGGGAACTTGTATTTAGATACAATTTGGATTATGACGAAGCACTTGAATTAGTAAACCAAGCACTTTCAGGAAGACGAGAATTCCTAATGCAATTAGAGAAAGCATTAAAAGGAAATATTGACATAACTAAGTTGCAGATATTGGCAAACAAGTATTTCGTGAATGACAGAGACATACTACTGAACGATTTGCAGATACTTAAACAGAACTGCTGTGAAGATTTGAAGAAGTCGGTAATAAAATCCATGATAGCATATCTGAAGTAGGAGGTGTAACGCATGGGAAGAATCCTTAAGGTAAATGTGAAGAAGAACGATAAAGAACCTGTCATTTCAAGAATCGTTAAGATTGAGAAAGATGTTGACGAAATTAAAGAGACAGTATCCGAACTCAGAGCACTTATTGAAAAACTTGAAACTCTGATATCTTCAGCACAGACGCAGGAAGAGGCAGAAGCAGAACCACAGGAAGTAGAAGAGACAGCAAAAGAGGAAGTTTCTACCGAAAGAGAGGAACAGGATGAAATGATTCCAGAGGAAAATGAAGGACAGCCACCAGTAGATACTCCAGAAGAAACAGAACAGAGAGCAGAGGAAGACACAGTAAAACAAGTGGTTAAAGGAAAGAAATTTGAGATTAACAAAGCACATGCTGACCTTATCACAGAGATTCTTAAGGGAAATGTCAAATCCATCGTTGAGATAAAACAAAGATTGTGAGGTGATAAGAAATGAGAAGATTGACACTTGCAGACCTTGAACTGTTTTATAAAGGATATGGCGGACATCCTTTCGTGGTAGATGACATTGAAGTTATAAAAGAAGCAGGAGCAATTACAACTGACCAAACTCCATACTACTTTAATCCTATCTATGGTGCTTATGCCTGGGCACAGTTGAACAGAGAATCCAACGCATTCGGTCTCCTGCCAAAAGTAACATGGAGCAGAAGCGGATGGAGAGTGATTACAGACTTTGCTAACACACTTGGAACTGGAGGAATTGCAGAAGACGGAAGCATACCATCCGCAACAAGACCTACTGTTCAGGTAGTTAAGACAACTCCAAAGCAGGTAGCACACAGTTTTGAACTCAGCGACATCATGAGCCAACTTGCAGAGATTGGAGCAGATGACATCTACGGAAGCGTTGATGAAATGAGGAACTACTTCGCAACAGAACACGCACGACACATCAACAAAATGCTTATGACTGATGTGGATACACCAGCAGGATACAACTTTGAATCTCTTGACAGGGTAGTTTCAGGATACCCAGAATCCACACTTGTGAGCGATGCAACTGATGTTGACATTTACGGAATTGACAGACACACATCAGCAACTTGGGCGGATGCAACAATCAACCACAACGGCGGAACCAACAGAAACCTCTCAGACGAAATCATACGAGAGACACTTTCTAATGTGAAGAAAGCAGGAGGACAGCCAACAGTAATGCTCACAGGATACGATACCTATGCAAAGATACTCGGACTTTACATGAACTTCGTAAGATATGATGACTACCTCACACAAGGAAATGTCCAGATTACAGTGAACGGAGTAGAGACAGCAGAAGGAATTGACGCAGGAGTGAAGGTATCTTGCCTCTACGGAATACCAATATTCACAACTCAGGACGCACCGGTTGACGGAATAAGCAGGATTTACATCCTTGATACCAGCGACCCAGAAGGATTCGGCGTTCCAAGATTGTCCTTCAGCGTTCTGAGACCAACTGAATACTACGAGACCAGAGACCCATTCATTGCAGGAGGTTTCAAGGTAAAAGGAGTTTACAGGACTGCAGGAGAAGTTGTCTGTAGGTTTATGAAAGCCCAAGCGAAAATAAGGGATATTGTTTAAAAACACAAACTATGACATGACACTTAAAGAAACATAAATTTTTTATTTCTTCTTTTTTATTATATTATTATGGAAAACGAAAAAGCATCTCCTTTTGAGATAGGATGGTTAGCAGGAATAATAGATGGAGAAGGGTGTTTTACTATAAGATTATTAAAGAGAAAGACAAAGTATTATGGAGTAAGAATAAGAGTTGAGCCACGATTAAGTATAGTAAATACGAATGAAGAAATGATAAATAAAATTATTTCAATATTTGAAAAAATTGGAATAAAAAAATATGGAAAGAATCTAAGAAAAAGAAAAGAAGCAAAAGACCAAATAGTCGTAACAATTTATACAACAGGATTGAAGAAACTACTTCCTCTTATCAAAGACATATGTATAAAGAAGGGAGAAATTGAGATTATTGAAGAAGTAATTAAATTTCAAGAAGAAAAGAAAAGAGGAAAATGGGGAAGACATATTCACTATACTGTAGAAGATTTGGAATATCTTTACAATTTAAGAAACAAATTATTAGAATTACACGGAAGACAAGCGAAGAAACTAATAAAGATAGACCCAAGAGAATATGGTATTAGTGAAGAAATAATCAATTTAGTAAATAGAAAAATCTATTTACAAATGACTATTAATAGAAAAGATGTATCAACTGAATTAAAAGAAAAAATGAAAGAAGAACTAAAACAAATTGAAGAAAAACTAAATCTTCTCAGTAAGTAAGAAATAAAAGGAATAGAGAGGATAATATCTCTTGGTGATGCCTAATGAAGATAAGGTTGAAGAAAGAATATCCTTTGTCTGTGGCAACATTACAAACATCAAAAGGAGCGGTTGTAACTCTTTACAAATTCTGGAGTGAGATAGACAATGATACAGCACAAGACCTACTGAACCAGTATCCTAAGATTCTTGAAATTGAAGTTAAGGAAGAGAAAGAAGAACCTAAAGAAGAGAAACCAAAGAAAGTAGGAAGAAGGAAAAAAGGTAGTAGGTAATGGGAGCATACATTTACTTTGCGGTTGGAAGACCGAATACAGGATACGATAAGATAAAGATATATAGAAGCGAAGATGGAAATACATTTACTCTTCACGATACGATAGATTATCAGAAATGGTATTATGACGAAACCGGTTCCTCCTCATACTATTACAAATACTCATTTTACAACTCCACAACAACTGAAGAAACAGACACTTATAACTTCGGATACGGAATAGAAAACAAAATAGCAAGTGTGGAACAGGTAGCAACTCTTCTGAATGTATCAAAGCAAGAACTTCTAAACAAATTTCCTGACACTCCAGAACGAATTTTACAGTATGAAGATTATGTTGAGAATGTAACTAAAAGAAAATTCAGAGAAACCAAAATCGTTGAAGAATACTGCACTCCTGTTTATAGATATGATTGGGACGGTTGGGTAGTATCGGTCAAATACTTTCCTGTAAAAGAATGGAATAAGATAGAAGTGTGGAATGGAAACGAATGGAGAGATATTTTAGTAGATTATCCTGAAGAAAGTAGAAAAGGATATTGGTGGTCTCAAAAAGAAAAAGGACTTATCTTTCTATACTCATTCTTCTCACCATTTTTCATATCTCCACCAAGCAAAGACGCAGTAAGAGTATCCTACACAACGCAGGAATACATTCCTCATGACATCCAGAGAGCAGTAATTCTCTTAACAGCAATAAGTTTATTGGAAAACGAAGAATCAGTAGTAATGCTACCATCAGGAGAAAGCCAGAGAGTAGATTTCAACCAGAAAATACAACTATGGAAAGAAGAAGTAAATCAAATCTTAAAGAGATATGTTTCGCCATACATAATTGATGGATGGAGGTGATATAAGTGGTTGATTATACTGTAAGAACTGCTTTAAATAAACTCGTTGAAGGAATGACGATAGATGGAAAACTTTCAGTAGCGAATTGGATGAGAGAGAAGATTATAAGTGAACAAGCATTTATGATTACAAAAAGATTTAAATCAGTAGCATCAGGAGATAGTATAGAAATTTATCTTGAGAATCC
>QMTT01000067.1 GCA_003663565.1 Thermoplasmata archaeon | reverse complement strand
GTTCTCGTTCCTCCGCCAGCAAATATAGAAGACTACAGTGTGCCTTCAGTTTTATATTTCGATAAGGCATTAATCCTCTATAAGTACATAAACGAGACCCATATAGGGATAGAGATGAGATTTATAGATGCTCACTTTGGAGTAATAGTACCTTTCGACAAGAGCTACAAAAGGTTTGACCTTACGCTAAGCTTCATCGTGAATAAGAGCACATGGGTCGCGGAATACTGGAACGGAGAAGAGTGGGTTCCTGCTGGCATACTTCCCATAGTAGGGCCTGGATTAAACCCCGTGGATCTCATAATGAGGTATAGTAATGGAAAGCTAAGCGACACGCTCACATTGACATATCTCGGCAAGAACTATACTTTCAACGCGTTTTCGGGAGAAGCTGTTGGAGAAATGGTGGAGTTCCATGTTCCTCCTTACATGAGCCTTTCATGGGTAAGGTTCGACTTTAAGAGGTTTTATGAGTGTAAAGAAGAGCTTCTAAGTGCTGTCATAGATTACTTACTAAACGGGACTACTGAAAGATTAGAGAATATCATTGCCGAAAATTATGCCTTCGCAAAATATCAGCCAGAAGGCGGTGGGTACTCTAAGGGCTATGGATGGTGGGCCTTCAAAATGTACGGAACAGGAAGCTCTCCGTGGGTCTATGAAATTACGGAATTGCCTATATATGGCGGAGAGTTCTCTATGGCCTTACCAGTTGACGGTATTCTAGGGCTCCCTGAGGTCCTAAGTAAGGCCACATATGCATTCTTGAGTATGAGCACCGCACTATCTGAAGACGAATTAGAGATTATCCATAACACCACACTTTCTAGCGAAGAGTTGGTAAAAGGGAGTTATATCGCAGTTGCTATCGATAAAAGGCTCACCCAAGGATGTGAATGCTCAGAAAACCTTTCTGAAGACGATGAAAAGAACAATGCAGATCCAAAAATGATGAACAATAACTACGATCCAAAGGGCCTAACTGAAATTGCTGAGAATAATGATACCAAAGAAGTGGCTACAACAGAGGCTAACGAAAATAAATCACAATATGTGATCTTTGGTATCAGCATAGCTCCAATAATAGCCGTTATTATAGCTTCTATAGTTTTGATGCGCAAAACTTAGTAATTTTTGCTTTTTTCTTTTATTTTGAGGCCAAAAAGAAAAGCTTTTATGTGTGTTGAGAGTATTTTGTTTAAAATGACTTTCAGTATCTTCCGAAATATGGGGGCTGGGGTTATGATAAATCCTCGATTAATTTCTGTTACCCGTTCTTTAATTGTTCTCACGATACTTCTGGTATCCTCTACGCTACCTTTAATTGCAGGCAGTAACACTATAAAAGCCCAAAACTCAGAGGAAGCTATCTACGACGTCATAATTTTGTCCGGAGAGGGTGATATTTGGTTTTTCGATGAAAACAACAGCCTTTTCCTGATCCCCCTCCAAGAAGCCATTGATAAAAGCCTCATTAACCCCATGAAACCCGAAGATATTATAGGAACAAGCTTTGGCGATTTTGCATATGTCAACCTAACGCTTCCCAACGGGACGGAAGTCAAATCCATATATTATAGCTTTATGCATTACTATGGCTTCGGAGAAGGTTCACCGAAAATCTGGACAATAACCTCAACGTATTATCCGAGAGATAAGCATCTTGACCTTCTCATTCACGTTCTTGTGCCTCCACCAGAAGACATTGAAAATTACAGCGTTGTATCCATTTTGAACGTTGAGAGAACATTAATCGTATACAGATATATAAACGAGACGCACTTCGGCGTAGATATAAAGCTTTTCGACGCCTACTATCTGGAATGTGCAATGCCATTTGACAAATGTTGCAAGAGGTTTGACATTACGCTAAGCTTCATCGTGAATAAGAGTTCTTGGATCGCAAACTACTGGAACGGGGAGGAGTGGGTTTCAGCAGGAATGCTCCCAATAGCTGGGCCGGCGTTAGACCTTACGAACATGTTATATAAGCTCTATAAGGCCTATAACGACACGGTGAACTATTACCTTACGCATAGAGACCAGCTGAATATACTGATCAACAAAATAAAGACGGTACTAGAGAGTGGCAATAATACGAAAATAGGAGAGTTAATGTATAATATAAGTCATGCTCCGATGCCTCAAGAATGGCGTGCCTTTAGAACCACATACTTGGGCCATGAATATAAATTACAACTCGTTTGACGGGAGTGCTGTGGGAGAGATCATTGAAATTTATCGGCCGGCAAATAACCGTCCTTGGTGGGTTAAAGACGATCTTAAAAAGTTTCGTGAGTGTAAAGAAGAACTTCTGAGCGCTGTTATAGATTACTTACTTAATGGGACTACTGAGAAATTAGAAAAGATCATTGTCGAAAATAACGCCTTCGCGGAATATCAGTCATATCACTATGATGGCGGTAAGGGGCGTATGGCATTTGTCTTTCAACTTTATGGTCTGCCTCCATTTGGGACGGGAGATCTATTATCTCCCATAGATGGTCTCGTTGGCATTCCTGACATACTAAAAAAAGCTAGTTACTCGATACTGCATGTGCCCAGTACATTTTCCATAGATAACGTGAAGATAATCCATAACACAACTCTTGCCAGCATCTCTTCCCTTAATTCAAGAGAGAAGTATCTGGCAGTCGCTATTGATAGGAGGCTCGCAGAGGAGTGGATGCTCACAAGCAACAATTCCTTAGATTGGACTCGTAGGGTAGGGGTACTACAAAACCTTCTCAACGCGGTTATAAACAAGTATATCCAAGCGCTGTTCAATATCGTAAACGGGGCAGATCCGGAGGAGGCCTTCGCGGAGTTTCAGTCATATCTGAAGACTTCTGTTCTCGCAGCTGCTTTCCAATTCGGAGGTGAAAAGGGTAAGGAAATGATGGAATCCCTCATATCGGGTAAAAAGCCTACATCGAGTGAAGGAGCTGCTGAGGATAATACTTCCGAGGGTCAAGGTGGCGAGGAGAGTGCTGAGGGCATCACGACAAATGCCTCAGCGGACAATGTAAATATAAGGACGGAAATAATTATAGGCTCTACCATAGGCCTCATAGCTGTGGCTATCGTAGCATTCGTGCTGTGGTCAAGAAGGCATAGATAAGATTGGCCCTTTAAATAATTTTTTATATTTCTTTTTAGAACAAAAATAGAACAAAAACGAAGGAGTCTTTGGTATGGGCAAAGATAAGGGCTCTTCTGCGAAAGACTCTTTGAACGATAAAACTTCAAAGCAATCCCGAATAGGGATGCTTTATTCCCTGGCTTTTTCCGATCCCTCGGCCTTAGAGATAATAGCTATCGTAATCGGAATACTCGCTAGCGTAATAGGGCTATTCTTCATCCTAACAAAGTTTGCATATTCAGCAGGGATTTATGCCTCTCCCCTAACACCGTATAGTGGGGTAAGGGGCTATGTCGCAGGGTTTAATAATCCGCTGCCGATACCTTCTGAAGCGGAGATAAGGGAAAACGCCATAAACTCGTTTCTTCAGATACTAATTGATTCAAAGCTAATGGTTTGGCTGCTGTTTATTGTCTCTTTCTTCATAACTGTGTATCCTATAGCAAGAAGGCTACAGGATACTATGCTCCCCGCAACGAGTATCTCAGGAAAATCTTTAAGCGCCGTTGTGTGGACTGGTCTAATTCCTATCGTGCTATTATCGCTAGGCTACGCGTTCTTGTTTTTGAGCATGACAGCAGCGATATACAAGTTCTACTTTAATAGCAGCATCGACAGAAATTTTGCCCTAGTGACATGTAGCTATGTCCTCTACATGATCGCTACCGCGGTCCTATTCTACGACGCTATAGCAAGCACGGGTAGACCAGATCTCGGCATAGTCCTAGGATTTCTCGTTGGCCTTAGCATAGACAGACTTGGCCTCTCGGCTATGGGGCTTGTCGGAGTATGTTCAGGCATTATTGTTGGCGGACTCGCATTCCTTGGGCTGGCTATATATAAGAGGTGGATCTCATTATGAGGGCCCGTATGTTCGCAATACTCGTTGCTATACTATTCGTTATTGGATCTTTCGCAGGAGCTCTCACAATAAGGTCTGGATATGGCCTCCCTTCGAGATTCCACGCCATATATAATCTTGAGGCCCTAGAAATTTTAACAGGAGTGGGCAAGGAATTGAGGAAGCCCGTGGTATATGAATGGCCCGTTACAACGCTTCTGAGGCCTGGAGAGACATCTATCAACATAACGCTGCTAAGGTTTAGGGCTGAATGTGGTAAGAATCCCTCTCCCGTAGTCATTACCGTTTTCATCGGCGATGAGCAGTTTACTAGTAACGGCACAACCCTTTCAGCACATGTCAAAAGGGATAGTATGTTTTATGTTTCTGATAGCCAAAATAAGGGTTCTCATTGACAGTAACTGCACTATTTTGCCTGGAACGCCTAGCGTATACGTCGAATTTACTACCCAAGAGTAGGAGGTGGCTCTAATATGGATCGCGAAGAGCTCTTCTATGTTCAAGGACTGGAGGCAAGATATGGCAAGCTCGTAGCACTACAGATAGATGAGCTCATGGTTCCAAGGGGTAAGGTCCTCATAGTGGGCCCGAACGGTAGTGGTAAGACTACGCTAATAAAGGTCCTTCTAGGCCTCATGAGGCCTAAGAGGGGGCAGGTTCGCATACTAGGCGTAGATCCTCTCAGAGAATCGGAAAAGCTGTATAGGCACCTTACTTATGTCCGAGATAAAGACGAGCTTCCGGAAAACCTAAGGGTAAGAACACTCCTGGACATACTGGCAGAATCCTACGGATCGGAGCAAGTAACTCGAGTTGCTGAGCGACTAGGTCTTTTAGAACATATTAATAAGAGGCTTGGAGAGCTCAGTAGGGGCATGAGGAGGAGGGCCAGTTTATTGATCGCTACAGCATCCAACAGGGATCTCATAGTAATAGACGAGCCTTTTAGTGGCCTTGACGCAAACGGTAGGCGAGTGATCTCTGAAATACTAGATAATAAAGAGGCTGACATGATCATAATAAGCCATATACCGCTCAGGATGAAGTTCGATTATTTAATACTAATAGACAGTGCGAAAGTAACATATCATGGTCCTTACTGCGATCCCAGAGAGCTAGGATATGACATCTGCTAGAGCTACCTCTGACATCCTCTCCACCCTTTAGGGCAGCGGTAGCTCACCGCTGTTACGATAATGGTTTATGAACATCTTCATGGCCCTGTGCATTGCTTCACTCCTTGAGAAACTCAAAGATCTAGCCACGCGCGTAACTTCAAAGAGATCTTTCCTGACTTGAAAAATATACTTCGGTGAATACTATACGTAACACCATTATTTTATTATAGTAATTTTGTCTAACAGGGCACATTCTAAGTCAGTCATCAAACAAAATAACAATTAGCACTCAAATAATTTGCAAATGAGCACATGTGGATCCATGAAACTTCATGAAGATATTAATACGACATCAAATCTAAGATATTACAGACAGGCCTCAGTTTTGTCTAAATTTTCATTGACAGTTGGATCATATCTGACTTGGGAATGATGTTTTTGTCTGTCACGTTCTTAATGGTGCGCAGGATTCCAGGTTCACTGGAATTACTATCTTTCTAGAAAAAATCTTCATTACCTTGAATTGAATCCCATAACCTGGCTATAGAAGGATTAAAAACACGAGTATTATCCTGCGCTGCATGTTATACTTTTATGGGATTATTCTACTATTGACGGGTTTTAGTTATCTTTAAAATGCCTATTTTTTCGCTATTGTTGTTTAATCAGGATCTTAATAATTTTGTGGCTTATGGGTAATATAATAGCACGCTTTTTAGAGAAGTTTTCAGAAGTAGTTCTTATGATACCGTTT
>QMTT01000066.1 GCA_003663565.1 Thermoplasmata archaeon | reverse complement strand
CCATTTTGTCATTGTCTAAAATTTTGGTTTTATAATACCACGGTCAACGAGCTCCTTATACGCTTTTCTTAAAACTCCTCTTACAATCTTCCTTTTCTTTAAACCTCCCATTTTCATAGCGACATGTCTTATACTTCCTGCCTCATAAACTTCCTTTAATAACCTTTTGTCCTCCTCTGGAAGGACCTCATCTAAGTATTTAAGTGCCAACTCTGCTATTTTTATGGGATCATGTCCTCCATAGGGTAATTCTGAAGACATAATCTCCCTGGGCGCTCTCTCAATAAGTTCAAATTCTATTACTGTTACCTCATCGTCAGCCCTTATTTCTCCAAAATGACTTTTAAGAGCTCTAAGGAGAGACCACTTGTCATGAAATCCATCCATTCTAGCAATCTCGTCCGTAAGATCTTTCACTTTTATATGAATTACATTCTTTATGATAGCTTTTCCTAAGAGTTTTCCTCCAGCGTGAACGTATACAATATCTCCTGGTGAGTATCTCTTCGTCTTTCTTCTTATAGTGACTTTTTTCTTTCCATTGACTATTTTATCTGCATAGTCTCCCAAGAACTCCAAATGTTTAGCCATATAAAGTCACCACACTGAATATGAAATGCTCATGAGGTGTCTCTAGGAGCATTTCATATTGGAATTACTGGTTGTGTTGGTGTGTTTGTGTTATCATTAATTTTAAAGCTCGTGTATGAATCCTAAAGTGGAAAAGTATCTAGAGCTGGACACTTACTTACTTTACATAAACTAATCAGGCTTCTATAAAGGATGTCATTAAGTAAGCAATCTGTGAAGCTTTAAGATATCTTTTTGTTATCATGTTGTTATGAAGTGTGTGAACTCTGTGTCTCAAATCTTATATATAAACTTCTGAAATAGTAACTATAATGTGGTTTGCAACTCCAGTTGTTATAGATCGTTGAGGGATGTGCCTCAGTAACCAGATGATTTCCCTATCGTGTGAATACACGAGAGGGAAAGAAAATTATGAGGTCTCGATGACGAGGTGAGTGCTATTGGCACGTATTATTATTGCTGATGATTCACAGTTTATGAGGACTCTTCTAAAAAACATTATTGCAAAAGCAGGACACGAAGTGGTCGGTGAGGCATCAAATGGTCAGGAAGCCGTTGAACTCTTTAAGAAGTTGAATCCGGATCTTGTCATTCTGGACATTGTAATGCCAGTAATGGATGGAATGGAGGCTCTTAAGAAGATCATGGAAATAAATCCAAACGCTAAAGTTCTGATGTGTACTGGTTTAGGGCAACAGAAGCTTGTCATTCAAGCGATAGAGCTAGGAGCCAAGGGATATATTGTGAAACCATTCCAGTCCGAATTTGTCATTAAGGAAATTGAAAGGATACTTTCAGGTTGATGTTGACCGGTGATATTTTTGAACGAGCTCGATAGAGCCATGCTTGAAGGCTTTATCGAGGAAGTAACGTCTATATTGGAACGTATTAGTGAACTTATAAGCCTAAAAAACATAAAGAGTGAGCACATTGATGAACTGTTTAGGCTCTTTCACACACTTAAAGGACTCTTTGCCTCTGTGGGGTTTGATAAGACAAAGGATCTAATACACAAATATGAAGATCTCCTTTCAGAGTATAAGAACAAGAAAGTTGTTTTAAACGATGAAGATAGAGCACAGCTTTCTTCAATAGTTAATCTCCTAGAAAGTATAGTATCTAACATAGAGTCTGGAGAAGAACCATTCCTTGGAGAAATAGAGGAGCTTATATCAAGATTCGAGAGAAGAATGCAAACAGAAGAAGTAAAAGAAATAGAAGACATAAAAACTCAAAACATATCTAAAAGAAAAACCAGTAGGGGAATTAAGATAATGATAAAAATTGATCCTAACGAGGTTCTTGTAGCAGCGAAGATGCTTATAATCCTAAAGCACCTTAAGGACAGGAACGTGGAGTTTACACTTATAAGTCCTGACATGAAGTCTATAGAAGAAGGTATTGTCAAGGAGCGTGACCTGGTAATAGAAGCCTCTCGTGAAAAGGTACAGATTATAAAGGATCTCGTGAAAGAAATTCCAGGAGTGGTATCTGTAGTAATAGAAGAAGAACAAGCAACTGAACAGAAAGAGGCAGCAGCATCAACTATGCAAAAAAAGGCAGAAGCTCTTCCGAAAACTATAAGGGTTGACTCTGAAAAGCTTGATAGGTTGCTTTCTATAGTAGAGAATCTTACAGTTCTAAGTAATCGTCTTATAGCAATAGCATCTAACACCAAAAATGATGATCTTATATCTGTAGTTAATCTAATAAGCAAGGCAGTCGGAGAGTTAAGGGAAGAAGTGTTGTCGTTGAGACTTATTCCTATATCATATCTCTTTTCAAAAATCCCTAGAATAGCCTACGACTTGGCAAGCAAACTTGGAAAGAAGATAGAGGTCACAATAGAAGGAGGGGACGTAGAAATAGACAAAGCATCCTTAGAAAAGTTGCATGACCCCATAATTCACATTGTTAGGAATGCCGTTGATCATGGAATAGAGCCACCTAATGAAAGAATAACAAAAGGAAAGCCGGAGAAAGGAAGAATAATAGTAAGAGCACGTAGAAGTCCTAGGGGAATTGTCATAGAAGTCTCCGATGATGGTAGAGGCATAGATATTGAAAAAATTAAAAGAAAGGCTTTAGAAAGAGGTCTTGTAACTCAGGATAAATTGGAAAAAATGTCAAGAGAAGATTTGTTCTCATTCCTTTTCATTCCAGGGTTTTCGACATCAGATAAGGTAACAGATGTTTCAGGAAGGGGTGTAGGACTTGACGTTGTTAAGAACGTCATAGAATCCCTTGGAGGGTACGTGGAGCTTCAGAGTGAATTGGGTAAGGGTACTACTATAAGAATGGTCTTGCCCCCTACCACACTCATAGTAAAGGCGTTAATAATAAGATCTGGCAACATAAGGTGGGCAATACCCGTTGATTCTATAATAAGCATACAGGAGATCTCGGACATAGAAGTTAGAGAAATAGCCTCTCAGAAGGTAGTCGTCTATAGAAACTCCTTTGTGCCATTGCTGAGTCTCTCTAGGATATTTGGACTTGAAGACGAGAATGAGAACATCGTTATGGTATGTGGTAAGGAAAAGAAAATTGCACTTAGACTTGCTGAAGTAATACGTCATATGGACATTGTAGTGAAACCAGTACCTTCGGTTATAAGGGGGTTTAAAGGGATTACAGGAGTTACAATCCTTGAGGATGGATTTGTGGCTCCAGTGATAGATCCCGAAGCGCTTGTAAGATTTGTTGGGTGAAACTTATGATAAACGATCTCGTCCAGGATGGTATTAGAGAGCTCGTGAATATAGCTTCTGCGAACGCGTCCACAGCTCTGTCAGAGATGACGGGTCTTCTTATTACAGTATCGGTACCAGAGCTTAGGATAGTAAATATATATGATTTCTATGCAGAGTTTGCGGATACCATGGAAGATATTGTTTATGGATCAATAGTAAGGTTTCAGGACGGTTTAGAGGGATATCTTTTAATATTTATGGATAAGAAGTCCATGGAAGAAGTTGTTGGCAGACTGCTCGAGCTTCTTGGAGGAGAAGCCTCTAAAGAACTTGCTCTGGACACAATAAAGGAGGTTTTTAATATATTTTCTTCATCTTATGTTACGGCAATCTATAACTTTTTAAACATATATGCGACACATACACCACCCACTGTCACAGAAGACTTCTTAGGATCAATATTGAACACAGCTCTTGGACTTGCGTCATTTAATACTGGAAGTGATGTGATCTTAACCGTTAAAGTAGATCTCAAAATTCAGAAAGACGATAATGTTTTAGGAACAAATTTCTGGATGTTGCATCTAATGACAAATAAGGACATTGAGGTTATATCCCAAGCAATCATGTCGCTCTAGGCGTTGAGGTAGGTATTTATGGATCTAGGTCTTTCAACGAGAGATAAGCAAACAAGCTTAAAAAAGTTCATTGACAGTAATGAGAAGTATAAGATAATTGGAATGGGGGATGTAGGTTTTGGAATAGATAATGAGGTTCTCGTGACATTGGCATTAGGATCTTGTGTGGCCTTAGCTATATATGATCCTAAGGCTAATGTTGCAGGGCTTACGCATATTATGCAACCATGCTCAAGAGGTGGAGGTGCTGGTAAGCCTGGAAAATATGCTGACACAGCAGTTCCTTACATGCTAAGGAACCTCATAACCATGGGGGCCTCACGAGGTAATCTAGTTGCGAAAATAGCTGGAGGAGCAACTATGTTTCCATACGTAGATGTTTCCGAGTCTATTGGGAAGAAGAATGTTGATGCAGTCAAAAGTGAGCTTAAAAAATATGAAATTGAGCTCATAGCAGAGGACACTTTGGGAAACGTTGGAAGAAGTGTTAAGTTTTATGTTGCGACAGGAAAGATGGTCATTAAGACCAAGGATTGTATATATGAGATATAAAATACTTTGGGTGTTTATTATGAAAACTGCCGATAGAGAGCTTTCGATATCAATACTTTCCCCAATAATTTATGACAAGATAAAAACAAATATAATCCTACTCATAACAGGTCCACCAGGATCATTTAAGACAGTATTAATGGCAAATATAATTGCTGACGTTATTAAATATGCAAACTTGTATGCAATATATCTAGATGCCTCAGGTATGGGAAGAAAGTTTGAAGATTATTTGGCATTTATGCGTGTTCCCATAAGGTCGCCTCTCATTGGAGGAAGATTTATAACTATGGATCTTGTCAAAATGTCTAAAGAATCTCCTGAGAAAGATATCTCTGAGGTCCTTTATTCTGTTAGGGAAACCTCAAGTGAAGTCTTAGAAAATAAACTTGCCGCAATAGTTATAGATCCATTGGATTCTCCTTTTGTTAAACTTAGACCAGATTATGGACTACCAGTATTGGTGAAGGCTTTAATAGATCTCAAGAATGATCTGAGGATTCTTGGCATTGTGGTAAACGATACTAAAAGGTCAAGGGAACTCATAGAAACTCTCGCTGTGATATCAGACGCTTGGTTAGTGACAGGATTTGTTAGTCTTAAGGAAAAACGTATACCAGCTGTAAAGGTAAAGAAGTTTAGAGGAGTTAGACATTCATACGATACGCATCCCATAATCCTTGCAGAGAAGGGTCTTAGAATAGGCAATCCTCTGTAAATTACTACTGTTTATAAACCAGTGGGGTAAATATGGTCGTTAAAAGTAAAGCTTATAGGAGACGATATATAGCCTTTTTAGTTGTCAGTGAGAAGCCTTTGAATAAAAGTTCTATTATCTCGAAGATAAGGGACATTGAGTTAGAAATATTTGGTGCACGTGGCGTTGTTTTTCCAGTCGGGTTTAATGGCATTGTGCTGGTTCTTAGGGTGCCGCATAGAGTTAAAGATAATGTAATTAACGCTTTGAGATCGTTGGATAATGTTTATGGAATAAGAGTTACTATATTTCCATTGACAACATCGGGAACTATAAAAACTCTAATGAAAAGACTTGAAGATATGCATTTTCCAATTGAGGGAATTAGGCGTAAGAAAAGAAAGCATTGAACTTTAAGTTTTATGAAATACTCAGACTATTTCGTTAAATAAGTACTTTTGAAAACTATTGCAGGTGTTGTGCTTCTGAAAAGTCAAGAACTGAGGTTGATGAGCACAAGAATAAGCTTGCAATAAACATCAACGAGGATAGCATTGACTGCTTACTGGTGGATTATGAGAAAAACAGAGCAGTGTTTTTTCGATAAAGCATGATATTAAGAAAATACGGGTTAACTACAGGGGGATTAGAAAGAGTATTCAAATGAAAATAAAGGATCCCGAGTTAAGGGATAGACTTCTTGCAAAGTATGGCTCTCCTGGCCTCCTCCCTG
>QMTT01000065.1 GCA_003663565.1 Thermoplasmata archaeon | reverse complement strand
TAAAACTGATTCTTTCCCATTATAGCACTAAAAGCACAAGATTCTGAAGATAATGCTATCTCGTTCTCTTTTGAGAGTGCAATTGAAAGAGGTCTTATTCCGTACGGATCTTTCGCTGCTAAAATATCTCCACCTTGTATTAAAGCAACAAAAGCATATGCTGCTTTAAATCTCTCAAAGAGCATGTTAATGGCTTCCTTCATGCCATATTCCCATATAGTATACGCCAAGTATCCAGCTAATACTCCACTGTCTAAGTCTAAAACTGTCTTTACACCTTTCGATTGAAGCTCACTCCTGTAGGAATAAGCATTAGGTATCGTTCCGTTATGTGCTAAATATAGGCTCAGATCTCTATACTTCGCATGCACTGGTTGTATGAATATCCTACTGCTCCCTCCATACGTGGAGTATCTCACGTGCCCTATCGCAGACTTAGCTCCATTGCCTTCCCTTCCTATATACCTAAGAAGATTCTGGACCAGACCATGGTTTTTATATTTTATGAATCTATCATCCCTCCATGCTACTATTCCCGCGGACTCCTGACCCCGATGCTGAAGGGCCATCAGTGAAAGATACACCATATAGATTGCATTATCTCCTATATACGCTGCTATACCACATTTCTCACCAATATCATTGTAAGCTGTTCTATTTTTAATGCGCACTTGTGAGTGAGGTTTAGGTATTCGCATATTTAATCACCATATTTAAGACGCAAGCCTTGTAGAGCTTCCCTGGACGAGATGAGGGCAATGACTTACACTTCAATGAACTCAGAGGAATATTGAGCTTTAATGACTTCTGAGCCACCCATAAGAGCTTATATAAACTGATCTTTCCCCATAAGTGATACACCTCTAGCATACGTTTCCTTAAGCCTCTTTATGGGTACATCTACACTGAAGTTATTAACTTCAAAGTAGAATGAACTCGTGTTTGTAGTCCTTCCTATGACCCTCCCTTTAGTAATTCTCAAAACATCCTCGATGTGCTCTTGGGGCACTTCCAGTACATATCTAGCATGTGACTCAGAAAATGCGAAGACATCTCCTCTTAGATCGGACTTTACACGAGCCTCAATACCTCTATTTCCAAATATTGCCATCTCCGCAAGGGCAATAATTAACCCTCCATCTGAGATATCATGAACTGACAGCACAAGACCTTTTGTTATTGCTTTTATGACACGTTTTCCATTCAATTTTTCCTCTTTATATCTGACCTTTGGCACTTTTCCCTGCCCATGAAGACCAAGAACCTTCAAATATTCGCTTCCGCCAAGCTCTTCATAGGTCTCTCCTACAAGTATAAGGCAACTATTACCGCTCTTAAGTGAGGGCGTGATTACGTTATCCATATGAACTCTACCCAACATACACACGACCAATGTGGGCCATATAGCTCCTTTAGAGGACTCGTTGTAGAAGCTTACGTTCCCCCCCACGATAGGTAGAGAAAGAGCTCTTGCAGCATTTCCAAGCCCTCTGATAGTCTCATGAAAAGCCCAGTATGAGCTCACGTTGTTTGGGTCTCCGGCATTTATGTTATCAACTATTGCCAACGGTTCTCCTCCAACAGATATGACATTTCTATATGCTTCTGCTACAGCCCCTTTAGCACCTTCGTAAGGATCTATTGAAGCATAATCAGCACAGCTATCTAAAGTGAGTGCTACCCCAATGTCCTCCGAGATCTTTAGAACGGCGGCATCAGCACCAGGCTTGATGACAGTCCTTGTCTGAACTTCGAAGTCATATTGTTCATATATCCACTCCTTAGAGGACACATTTGGGCTACCCAAAACCTTTATAAGGGCCTCTTCCAGCGGAGGTGGTGTGAACTCCACGGTGTACTTGTCTGGGCTAGTTTTCCTAGGCTTTATAGGATGCCTCTGTATAGGCACATCCGTTAATATTTCTACTGGTAGGTTTGCTATCTCTTTTCCTTTGTATTTAACTATTATCCTTCTTTCTGGAATGCTCTTCCCTATGATTGCCCATTGAAGGTCGTACTTTTCAAGTATTGAAAGGACATCTCTCAGATGTTCCCTGTCAGTCGCAAGTAACATCCTCTCTTGGGACTCAGATATAAGTATCTCATAAGGGCTCATATTCTCCTCTCTCAATGGAACCTTGTCTAGATCTATGATTGCTCCTATGCCGCCTTTTCCAACCATTTCAGATACTGCACATGTTATCCCACCACCGCCGAGGTCCTTTAGAGCATATGCTAGATCTCTGTTGAACATTTCCATCGAAGCCTCTATCAGCAGTTTCTCTGTAAGTGGGTCCCCTATTTGAACAGCACTTCTGTCCTCCTCTATGGATTCATCATCAAGTGTTTCAGAGGCAAAACTCACACCATGTATTCCATCCCTACCAGTCCTATTTCCGTAGAGAACGAGAACAGCACCGACCTTCGATAGTACACTTGGAACTATTTTTTTAACAACCCCAACACATGCAACATTAACCAGAGGATTATCGTTATAGCACGAGGAGAACTTCGTCTCTCCACCTACCGTGGGAACGCCAATCCTATTCCCATAATCTGATATACCTTTGACAACACCTAAAATATGAAACCATGTTCGCCTTTTCTCAGGATCCCCAAAGTGAAGCGAATCCAAGAGGGCTATGGGCTGGGCACCCATGCTTAAAATATCCCTAACTATACCTCCAATACCAGTGGAAGCACCACCATATGGATCAACAGCTGATGGATGATTATGACTTTCAATCTTAAAGGCGACGTATAAGTTCTTAGCAAGCTCTATGACACCCGCATCCTGACCAGGACCTACAATGACGTGTCTTCCACTTGACCTAAGGTACTTCTTTATGAAAGCTCGTGATGACTTGTATGATATGTGCTCACTCCACATAACATCTATCATTGCCCATTCAACATCATTTGGCTCTCTTCCTAGCCTCTTTATTATGATTTTTTTCTCTTGTTCATTAATATTCCTAACTGCGTATTGGATCATTTAATGATCACCTTTTTAAATAGTCTATGAGAGCCTTGAACATCCTAAGGCCATCATTCCCACCAAGAATCCTCTCCGAAGCCCTTTCAGGATGAGGCATAAGCCCCATTATGTTTCCTTCTCTGTTAACTATTCCAGCAATGTTCTTGTAAGAGCCATTTGGATTTGATTCATCGTTCACGTTTCCCTTACGATCTGAATATTGAAGAACTATCAGGTCATCAGAGAATCCTTCTCCGGGAACATATCTTCCCTCCATGTGTGCTATTGGCATTTTTATGATTTCCCCTTCCGCGTAAAGTTGTGTAAACGGCGTATCAATACGGAGGACCTTAAGATGAACCCATCTGCAGATAAACCTTGCATTCTTGTTAACTGCAAGGGCTCCTGGAAGAATTCCAGACTCGACGAGAATCTGAAAACCATTACATATTCCTAAAATGGGCATTCCATTGGCTCCTAGTTCCTTTATGATTTCAGTCATCTTTGTCCTAGCTGCTATGGCTCCTGCACGTATGTAATCTGCATATGAAAAACCACCAGGAATCACAACAGCATCTACTTTCTTTATTTCTTCATAATCTTTATACCAGATTCTCTTAGGAATTGCTCCTGCTAATTTAATGGCTTTATAAACGTCAAAATCACAGTTCGTTCCTGGATATACAGGGATGCCGATGACTATTGCCATCTTAGAGCTCCTCCAACTCATAATAATAGTTATTGACTACAGGATTTGCCAAGAGTTGTTTACACATTTTTTCAACAACATTTTTAGGATCTTCATCGCAATTGAACTCGATAACATACATTTTCCCAGATCTGACGTTCAGGGCATCAAAGCCTAATGAGTTCAAGGCCTTCTTTACGGTCTCTCCTTCCGCGTCAAGGATCCCATTCTTTAGGGTGATGTATATTTTAGCCCTATATTTCGACATTCCTTATCCTCTCCAGTGCCTTAAGATATGCATCTTTAACGTCTCCTAGATCGAACCTGAACACATCCTTATCAAGAGACTTCAGAGTCTTTTTATCCCAAAACCTACACGTGTCGGGACTTATCTCATCTCCTAAAACAATAGTTCCTTCTATGTCATATCCAAATTCCAGCTTAAAGTCCGCAAGTATTATACCTACATTATCAAGGACTTCCGTTAAGACTTCATTTACTTTAAGCGCCTTTTTTTCAATTTCCTTTAGTATATCTTCTTTTATACCATAAAGCCTCGCATGATAGTGATTTATCAATGGATCTCCTAACTCATCATTTTTATAGTATAGCTCTACTATGGGAAATGGAAGTTTAGTTTTCTCTTTTAATTGCACTCTTTTCTTTAAACTTCCGGCAACATAATTTCTAACTACGACTTCAAGTGGTATCATGTCAAGTCTCCTAACAATAAGAGTTCTCTCATCTTTTCGCGATATAAGATGTGTTTTAATTCCATGTTTTTCAAGACAACTGAAGAGTATATAAGATATTTCTGCATTTATAGCCCCTTTACCATCAAATGACGCCTTTTTTCTGCCATTAAAAGCTGTAAGAGTGTCTTTAAACATCATTTCTGCAGTATCTCCTATTATTTTAACAATTTTTGCCTTTCCTTCATATATTATATGACTAGAGCTCATAGTATATGACCTCTCTTGTAAGCTTTGTTTTTCAATTTGATGTATAAAGATTACAAGTTAAATCATTTATTTTTAAAATTATTTGTATACAAAACACATAATTATTGTTCACAAAACAGGGCTTACAAGGACGAAGAATTGGAAAACCTAAAATAACCGCTTACGAAATCTCTTAACTTATAATCGTTTCTTTAGTTAAGGCCCCATGAAGAACGTGATCACTATGCTGGGACGATTGAGTACTAAAAAAGTTATTGTAGTAGCCCTCGTAGTATTGATAATTGTATCGTCAACGTTTTTTATAGTGGAGATCCTAAGAACCCGAACTAACATTGAGACCGGGCTAGAGCAATATTCTGAAATAACGTTTGTATATAACCCTTATAAATCTGTCATATATCAAATAGTAACTGACAGATTTTACGATGGAAATCCAGAAAACAACGAGCCATATTACAATCCCAAGAGTCTTTACAAATACCATGGAGGAGATTTCGAGGGTATTATGGCTAAACTTGACTACTTAAAAGATCTTGGAATAGGAGCCATATGGATATCTCCTCCCTTCGATAACGTAGATAAGCTTATAGGATCCGTAGCACCCTATCATGGTTACTGGCCGAAAGACTACACGAAACCAGACGAGCATTTTGGTACATGGGAGGACTTCAAAAGACTCTGTAAAGAAGCCCGTAATAGAGGAATTGCAGTCATAATAGACGTTGTTCCAAATCATACAAATCCTTCAAGTATAGGAGAATATGGGGCCTTATACTACAACGGAAAGTACATCGCGGCATACATAGCAGACAGGTACAAATATAACCATTACGAAGGAAGCCGTGAGGGGTATTTCCATCACAACGGTGACATAGGAAGCTCAGAGTGGGATATTCCATGGAATACCAGATATAAAAACCTTTTTGGTCTCGCTGATCTAAATCAGATGAACAATACTGTGGATTGGATACTGAAAAGTTCTCTTAAGATGTGGATAATGAACGGCTCTTTAGGAGTACGCATTGATGCAGCAAAACATATGGATCCTATGTGGCTGAGAAGCTACTATTCTGAAGCCCTAAAGGTTGCTCCTATCTTCGGATACGCTGAGTGGTATATCACATCAGTCCGAGGTTCACTTTTATACTGGGACGCAGTGAGGCTCCAAAGGACTGGAGGAATAGCTATTTTGAACATACCCCTAAGGAGTGTGATCGTTGAGGTTTTTGCTCATAACAAGCCCTTCAGTATGCTAGATCACGAGCTTATTACAGAATTAAATGACTTATCCTATGACTATCTGCTTGTCAATTTCCTTGATAACCATGACCTTCCAAGATACCT
>QMTT01000064.1 GCA_003663565.1 Thermoplasmata archaeon | reverse complement strand
TTCTTTTTTATAAATGGTGGCGTTATGACTTTACCTGGTATGAGCTTGTTTCTCACTTTTACCTTGACCTCGTTCCCTTCTTTGGCCTCTTCCTTTTCTATATATGCCAACGCTATCCCCCTCTGTAATATAGGCGAATAACCGCCGCTTGAGACTTTACCTATAACTCTCTCGTCCTTATACACCTCGAAGCCGTGTCGCGGTGGTACCTTCGAGTCAAGTACTATACCCATAAGGATCTCTTTAATGGAGTCCTTCTTTGCCAAGAGGGCATCCCTTCCAATGAACTCGTGATCCCAGTCAATTACGAAATCCAATCTTGCTTCCAATGGTGTCCTTCCACCAGCGAACTCATTACCCGCAAGGGCAAAACCCATCTCAAGCCTCAAAGAATCTCTTGCTCCAAGGCCACATGGCTTCAATAAGCCATTACCTGCTTCCATGATCTTATCCCACACGTAGACAGCTTTTTCACTGGGCATTATGATCTCAAACCCGTCCTCTCCAGTATACCCGCTCCTTGAAACGATAACATCCACGTCACCCAACTTGCATTCTGCTGCCCTAAAGAACTTTATTCCTGATAGATCGCAGTCTATGACCTTTTGAAGTATTTCCTCAGCTTTAGGACCTTGTAATGCTATCATAGCGTACTTTTCAGTGACAATTTCTACTATGTCTTTTCCTGCATGTTTGTTTATCCATGAGGCAATTATGGTATCGTTTCCAGCATTTGGAACTATGATAAATCTTCCAGGGAGCTTATACACTATCATATCGTCTATTATAGTACCGTCCTCCCGAAGCATAAGGTTATATTTCAGCTTGTAGTCCTTCATTCCCCTTACGTCGTTCGTGAGAAGTCTACTCAGGACGTCTTCGTACTCCTCTGATATGATTATGCGAGCCATATGGCTCACATCGAACATTCCTGCAGAGGTTCTGACGGCCATATGTTCTTCTATTATACTTGTGTACTGAACAGGCATTTCCCATCCAGCAAACTCTATGAATCTTGCTCCAAGCTCCTTATGTTTTTCATAAAGAGGCGTCCTGCGTCGCATATTATACCCTCCAAAACACTAATTAAATACCCACTGCATTTACTAACGACATATCGGAATAAAAGGACTTACTACAAAGTGATGTTATATACAACAGGGTATAATTATACAATGGTGACAAAAATGGAGATATACTGTCCAACGTGTAATAAGCTTACAGATCACGAGATCATAAGGATTAGGGGTAAAAAGGTAAAAGAAGGAATCGCCAAGTGTAAGGTTTGTGGGACAGTTCATGATTTCAGGCTAGAAGACACTAAACCCAAAGAAGTAGAAGTGAAAACGATAATAAGTGATGTGGAAAAGTCCTGGACCGAGAATATAAAACTAGAAAGGGATCGAGTTCTAAGAGTGGGGGAGGACTTTTGGGTAAAGGAAAAAAACTTAAGACTTAAAGTCACGGCCATAGACTGCAAGGATGGGCAGAGAAGACGTGCTGCTAAGGCTGAAGACATAGACACACTATGGACGATAAGATACGATAGGATAAGAGTGAAGTTCTCTGTACATCGTGGCCCCATAACATCTTCACACTTCGTTTGGATGGTTCCTGAGGAATATATAGAAGTAGGAGATGTCTACAAGTTTGGTGACCTGTATGGTGTCGTGACAAAGATAAAAACAGAAGATGGTGTCATAGATCGTGGAAGGATACAAGCAAAGGACGCTGTGAGGGTGTACTGCCGTGCCCTTAAGAGAAGAGTGGGAAGAGCTCTCGAAGAGACGGGAGAGACTTATTAACAAGCTTGTGAGGGAGGGTTATATAAGGAGTGAGAGAGTGCGCGATGCCATGCTTAAAGTTCCTAGGCACCTCTTTGTTCCTCCACACCTCGTGAGATATGCATACGATGATACACCGTTGCCCATAGGGTATGATCAAACGATATCAGCACCACACATGGTAGCGATGATGACAGAGCTCCTAGAGGTCGATAGAGGAATGAAGATCTTAGAGATAGGTACAGGCAGTGGTTATCAAGCTGCCATCCTAGGAGAGCTTGTTGGACCTGAAGGCCTCGTTGTCTCAGTTGAATATTATTTTGAGCTTGCTGCAGAGGCATATAAAAAGATAAGAGTCCTAGGCTATGAGAACATCCTCATAGTGTCATTTGACGGCTCTTTAGGATTCCCTCCCCTAGCACCTTATGACAGGATCCTCATAACATGCGCAGCACCGATGTTTCCACGTCATATACTTAAACAGCTTAAAAAAGATGGCATATTGGTCACACCTGTTGGAACCTCGTTCTTCCAGAAGCTCATGATATATAAAAAAGGAGAAATAAGAGATCTCGGTCCCGTAGCGTTCGTACCCATGAGGGGAAAAAGGGGAGTTATTCCTTAAAACAACGTCATCTGGCGTGCCTTCACGGATCTGTACTTCTGAAGGTTGTTCAAGACTCTTTCCTTAGAGAAATCATGCTCCTCACACAATATTTCGACAACCTTGTCCTCATTGGGCATACGCCATTTCAATGTGTAATCATCTGTCACAGGAGGGTTCAAGAAAAACTCCCTAATCTCCAACAGGACGTCATCGTATTTTACTCCTAAAGCCTTCATGGCCTTTTCGATGTCTCCAGCACTCCTTACGATCTCATAGGCTTTCTTAGGTCCTACGCCTTCTATTCCCTCGTTGTAGTCCGTTCCTATAAGTATCGCTATATCCACAAGTTGCTCCCGGGATATCTTAAGGGCTGAAAGTACCTTCTCTAGGATTATAAGTTCGGGTTTTATCTCAACGTAGACCTTTTTTCCTGGAACTTTCCTCTTCCCCGTGATCGTTAAGTTCCTTATAAGTCTTGGACTTCCGAAGAGGAGGGAATCATAGTCCTGAGACACAGAGGCGTATACATCACCCTTTTTTGCCATATAAGCAGCTTGAGCCTCTCCTTCAGAAGGTGCTTGGACATAAGGTATTCCTAAAGCATCTAGAAGCCTTTTTGCATCTTCTATCATTTCAGATGTTAATCTAGAGGCCATAGATGCATACTTCCTTGCCTCTTCTATCCTACCAGCCCTTAGGGCTTCCATATATTTTCTCTCCGCTTCCTCCTTTCTTTCAACTCTCTCCTCAATTTCCTTACGCTTGAACGGTGGTGGTTCACCATCGAACACATAGACAGGCTTTATCCCCATTTCAACAAGGTTTCCAGTCCTATAGAAAAGACCACTTAGGTGGGATGTTATCCTGCCCTGTCTGTCCATGAGTGGCGTCCCATCAGGTTGTCTTATAGTAGTTAGGAACTGATAAAGAGCATTAAATGCGTCAATAGCGACAACCTTTCCAAGGAGGCCCTTCATATCTATTTCCTTTATGACTCCCTCAGGAAATATTTTCCTAAGATCACTAACCCCCATATAACACACCTCTACCTATCTCTTGATCTTAACTGTGTACCCACAGTTTATACATCTTATGACACCCTCAACGTCATCGTATTCGAGATAAAAGCCACACTTTGGACACGTCTTCGTGCTCACGAGCTTTGATATCCAGTAGTCTCTGTATTCCTCATCCTCCATAGCTCTTCTTAGAAGCTCCTCATCATATGGTGAAAACACAAACTCCTTGAGCGCATCGAAATCATATTTGGGCTTGCTTGGTACGAAGGGCACTTTAAACCTCCTTCTTCTCGAAAACATGCCACGAGATGATGGATAACCGAATCCATAGGAAGGCTGTGTCTTTCCGTATATAAGATATGCATATACGACACCACCTATAGCTCCACCAACATGCGCTGTATATGCTGTCGTTGAAAACGGTTGGAATAGCATCGCAAAGACCTGCATTAGGATTATTATAAAAGCTGCAAGCCCTATAGGAATCCCTGGAAGGGGCAAGAAACCTATGAACATAACCACACGATGATGGGGAAACAATATGGCATATGCTGCAAGTATTCCAAATATCGCTCCAGAAGCTCCCACAAGCGTCACTTTAAGCATTAACCTTGTGACTACAGGCCCATATATATTTCTGAAGAGCGTAAGCGTTATGATTACATGCGTGAGTTCTGCAGCAATTGCTGAAAGGATGAAGACCTTCATGAACTCCTTTTTACCTACCATATGCTCGAAGCTCGAACAGAGAAGCATCAATGCAAGGGAGTTAAAAAGCCAATGCGTGAAACCACCATGAACGAATATAGAGGTGAGCACAGTATATATTGTCCAAGGTTTCACGGCTATTACCGCAGGGTTAAAACCCAGGTACTCATACATAGGGTATCCCAAGCTTTCTCCAAAGGACACCAGTATCGTAGCAACCATACTAAGAAGAACCACGCTCATAGAAACTGAAAGTGGAGTGTACCTGTAAAAATAATAGAAAAGCACCAAGATCGTAACGGCAGTGAGTACTGGAACAAGAATGCTTATGTCCAAGAGTATCACCTCTTGCTTGTCATGTAATATGCTAATCCAATAGCAACGACTGCAGCCACCACGATTATGGCTATGACAAGCCCAGATGGGAACTTAGGTTGGGTCTGGAGGGTAGCAATGCCATATAGACCATCCCCAGATATCTCCGCCCTAAAGTATTTATAGCCCATGTTATCTCCTCCCAAGTATTCCGTGTTCACGACTTTCCATGAGTTATTCTGCTTATCGTAATAGAACAGTGAGATCTTGCTCTCACCACCGAGATTCTCAACAACATCCTTACTAAGCCTGAATTCTATCATTTCTATAGAATTCTCTGGGAGAGAAGATACGTATATGAAGCGTATTCCATCTAGTCCCTCAACAGGTGCGACATCGTATACCTCCCAGTAAACAGTAGCTGGATCTTTCAAGAAGATCTTGATAAACACTATATCCCCTACGTTTATAGTCTCGTTAGCTTTCTTCATGCCACTGTGCACTATGTGTCCACTCCAAGGAGGTTGCTGTGGACTAGGACTAGGCGATGGGCTAGGCGACGGTGTTGGGCTCGGTGAGGGGCTAGGTGACGGACTAGGACTAGGCGATGGGCTTGGACTAGGTGATGGTGAAGGTGGCGGTGTGATCTCAACATCGAAGACTTTTTCAGCCACGTTTCCAGCAGAGTCGAAAACTTTTACATGAATCCTATGATATCCATACGGTACTTGGAACACTAGGTATCCTGAAGCATCATAGTAGATATTTTCCATAGGCTCATTATCCACAAAAACGTCATACCCAGATATCCCCGTAAGGTTATCATGAACTTCTATGTACACTGTAGAATCCTCGATTGTGAAGCTTCCTATCATTGGAGGCGTTAGATCAACCTTAAAGGACACTTCCACGACCCTTCCTACGTTTCCAAGGTCATCCACACCTCTCACTAGAAGTTTGTAGTCTCCCTCTTTTAGGTTCTCCAGAAGAACTCTTCCTTTACCATCCTCTCCTACCCCAAAAGCCTTCCAAGAGAATCCTCTATCCAGAGAGTACTCGAAATACAGTATGTCCACATCACTAGATGACGCGATAACCTCTATGGGAAAATCCTTTGCCCCAAATATGTCTCCGTTCTTTGGAGATAGAATGCTTATAGATGGTCCTGTTCTGTCCACTTCTACAACGATTTCAGCAGTGTTAACGTTTCCAGCCATATCCATGGAAATGATCTTGTATGTATAATCTCCCTCACTGAAGAGCTCATCCTTTACTACGATCTTTGCAGATGTCGTTCTCTCTGAGAAGGACTTTGCTGTCTTGAGTTCCTTGTCTCTATACACTTCATATGACTTCAAGGCAACGTTATCACTTATCGTAATCGTGAACGTTATGGATATATCCTTCGTCCTATTAAACGTGAAAGGCACTTCAATTTCGGGTCTCGTAGGATCGTATATCACGGTAACGTTCTCTATAGATCCTTTATTTCCAAGGTCATCCACACCCCTGAACTCTATGAGGTGTTCTCCAGTACCGTACTC
>QMTT01000063.1 GCA_003663565.1 Thermoplasmata archaeon | reverse complement strand
TAGGATATAGGCTTATATACCCCGTAATACCGCCTGTACTTCCTAAGATGACACAAGAGGGTCTTACAGAGCTTGTGGCAGCATCTGTGGATCCTCTTCCTCAAGCTCTAGTGATAACAGCAGTAGTAATAGGAATGGCAGTAAACGTGCTCATAGCATTTGCAATAATCCAAATATATCGCATATATGGCACAACAGACGTTAGGAAGATTGCAGAGGTGATAAAGAATGGTAAAGCTCAGTAGTGTGGTTCCAGTGGCGATCTTAGTGTTCATAATATATATTCTATTCACGGGATCAATAACGCCATATGACGTGATCACGGGCCTAATAGTAAGCATAGTGTGTGGGCTGCTCTTCGGAGAACTCGTAGTAAAGGATCCCAGAAAATGTTTTGATCCCAGAAGATGGGCATGGGCTATAGTTTATTTCATAAAATATATGACAGTAATAGAAGCAAAAGCCCACCTTAACGTAATAAAAAGGACATTAACTTTGGACATAAAGCCAGGGATTGTTAGGGTTCCAATAAAAGTGAAAAATGACTACGCGAGAATCCTCGTAGCACATTCTATTACAAACACTCCTGGAACAGTTACAGTGGATATGGACGACGACTACATATACGTGAACTGGATAAACGTCGTGACTGAAGAGCCAGAAGAAGCTAAGAGGCACATATCTGAAGAGTTTGAGAAGTTCGCGGAGAGAATATTTGAGTGAGGTGATCAAATGCTCGTTGTTGGACTGACAGTGGTTATACCAATAGCTTTTGCGTTTGGGCTTCCTTTGTATTCAAAGATTGTAAAGGGAAATAGGGCAGCAATATCTTCATACGCCATTCTTGGATCACTTATAACTCTAATTCTCTCAGCTCTCGTAGCGAGAGAGGCTTACATTTCCTCAAAGCCATTAGTATACGTGTTTGGTAAATGGGTAGCTCCTGTGGGAATTGTGTACGAAGTAGACCTCTTGAGTGCTGTGATTGCCTTAGTGAGTGCGTTTCTCATGTTCATGATAGCAATATATAGCCATCAGTATCTTAAACATGAGAGTGGAATTGAGTGGTATTATACCCTTTACCTTGGTCTTGAAGCAGGGCTTATGGGAGTATTCTACACAGGAGATGCTTTCAATCTCTTCGTGATGATAGAAGTCACGAGCATAGCAGCATATGGTTTAGTGATGTTTTATAGAAGTAGGGGCGATTCCGTCGTAGCAGGTTTGAAGTATGCAATAATAGGTTCTACTGCGACGACAGTGTACTTCTTGGCCGTGATCTTCATATACGCTACTATAGGCACGCTAAACATGGCAGACATAGCTGCGAAGGTCCACGGGATACCGTTCGCAGTTTCGGAGATATACTATAAAGACCTTGCCATGACCACTGGAATAGGCTTGACATTGGCTACATGGGCATTTTTAGTAAAGGCTGCAGTATTTCCAAATCACTTTTGGCTTCCTGAAGCTCATCCAGCAGCTCCAACACCAATATCAGCAGTGCTGAGTGGTTTAGTGGTAAATGTTGGAGTGTACTCTCTTCTTAGGTTCTATACGACGCTGTTTAGGGGTACTTTAGATACAGGCGCTGAAAAAGTTCTTGGAGTGCTTAGTACCTTACTTATACTGCTTGGAGCGTTCTCTGCGATATTCGCAGCTGTAATGATGAATATTCAGAAGGATATAAAGAGACTTATAGCGTATTCAACGATTGTTCACATGGGCTATATAACCGCTGCTATAGGAGTAGGAACAGCTCTCAGTGTTGAAGCATCTCTATACCACATAATTAACCATGCAATATCAAAGGCCTTGATGTTCCTTGCCGCAGGAGTGTTTATACAAATGCTAGGATCTAGGAAGATAGATGATTTAGCAGGCATAGCCAAAAAAGCCCCAGTAACGGCATTTGCTTTCGCAGTGTCAACGTTTAGTCTTGTTGGGGTTCCTCCAATGAACGTGTTTTACAGTAAGCTCCTGCTCTATGGAGCATATGTGGAATACAGTGTGCTCTTAGCATTGGTGCTTGTCATATCTAGCATTATAGCACTCATAGCATACATCAGAGTTCTTTATAAGATGCTCTTTGAGAGGCCCACTAAAGAAATTAAAGAAAGAGAGGACACAGTGATGTCTTTAGTATGTCTTGTGCTGGCGATAGTTGTGATAGTTACAGGAATATTAGCTCCACTATTATACCAAAATGTAATAAAGATAGCAGCCTCTCAAGCTTTAGACTACACATCATATGTGAACGCGATCAGAGATCTCATACAGAGGTTCTTCTGAGGAAATTAACACTCGTCAGTGTCCTGGCTTCTCATCATCAGTCAGGGCTCAGCGCTCATCATCTATAGGGAGTGGTTGCCGTGCTTTGTATTTGGAGTATTTCGGAGACTACAAGCGCGGGCTTCCCCCTCAGCCACTCCATCAGATTCCGTGGCTCATCGGGAGCGACATTGACCGCCACCACAGGATCCGCCTTACGTGGGATTAGCACGATCCTCTTGCCTCTGCTGGCTACTTTGCCGTCATGAAGGCGGCTCATTTAATATTCTATCCCTTCATCATTTAAATGTTTCCATGATTACCGAAAATACTATTGTACTTATCTAACGGAAATAGTCCACTGATAACATTAAGAATCATACTAAACTTAAGACCTGCGGTACTGAATGAGGAACAAGTGTTCCGTTAAACCAGCTGTTCTGCTAAGTGAAAAGCGAACTATGATCTTTCCCTTATGGGGACTTGTCTGGTCCTATACATGCTCAGCACTAAATGCATCAAAGCAAGGCCTTGTAGGACTAACGCTCTCCAACCCTCCATATACCTTTCCCAGCTCATTCCTGTCCTAAGGAGGCAAGCTTAGATCGACTTTGTAAATGTAAAATATGCCACAGTATTGCAGGTGTTGAAACGATTTAACATAATGTCTAAAAGGACTAATACCCCTATAAACAAAAGTCCTAAGATGTAATCTAAAACTATAGTAAACTTCGCCTCTTCATAGATCATTTCCATGTATTAATTTGCCCTTAAAGTTATAGAGGGAGGGAAGACATGTATGGAATTTATGAACTTTGCGTTCCATTGTAAGTCTAAGCCAAAAGAGAGCACTGGAAAGAAAATAGCAATAATTGGAGCAGGTCCTGCGGGTCTTGTGGCTGCAGGATACCTGGTATGTATGGGGCATGAAGTCGACGTCTATGATAAGCAACCAGAGCCTGGAGGTCTTATGATATTTGGCATACCAGAAACTAGAATACCCATAGAGCGTGTAAGGATTGGATGTAAATACCTTGAAGATGAATTTGGCGTGAAGTTCTATACTAAGACTAAAGTGATGTTTGGTGAAAGACACGATGAAGGTGATGAGTTTGCTGAGAAAACAGTTAATTTAAAGGAACTTATGGAGAACTACGATGCAGTACTTATAACCACAGGAACATGGCGTTCTAGGATACCAGACATAGAAGGAAAAGATCTAAAAGGAGTATACACTGCTTTGGATTATCTTTATAGACTAAAGGCACATAAGCTTGGATATCTCCCAGATGAGCACGTCCCAGAAGTTAAGGGAAAGAGTGTAGCAGTTATAGGCGCTGGGTACTCAGCAGTTGATGCTGTGCTTGAGTCTAAGATCTGCGGGGCTAAGGAAATATACCTGTTGTATAGGAGGACAATACGTGAGGCCCCTGCCGGAATTTATGAGATCAATCAGCTTAAAAACAAGGGTGTCCATTGGATGGAACTCGTAACTCCGAACAGGATTCTTGGAGAAGGTTCTGTTAAGGGCATAGAGCTTTTGAAGTGTAAGCTTGGTGAACCAGATGCTAGTGGAAGACGCAGACCTATACCCATCGAGGGTTCAGAGTTCACGCTGGATGTAGATATAGTAATATTTGCGACAGGTGAGTTCTCAACGCCGCCATTTTCGGAGGATGTCGGGATAAAGACAGACAAATGGGGAGGAATAATTGTGAACGAGAATTATATGACAAGTGTTGAGGGAGTTTTTGCCGCTGGGGATGTTGTAACAGGACCTAGTAAAATTGGAAGGGCTGTAAGATCTGGTCTGTATGCTGCTAGAGCATTAGATATATGGCTTAGGTCGAGGTGATGAAAATGTCTTCAGACATCAAGCTCAGATATTATATAAGTTTAGACATATGCATTGGTTGTGAAACATGTGAAAGCGTATGCGCCTTCGAGCATGATGATAGGCCTAACATAAGGGTTTACAGGACATCTCTTGGTGTGAGCATTCCTGTGAATTGTATGCACTGTGTCAAGGCTCCATGTCTCGAGGCATGCCCTGTTGGAGCTATTTACAGAGACAATGAGGGAGCAGTAATCATAGACCCTAATAAGTGCATAGGCTGTGCTATGTGTCTAGCCGTATGTCCTTATGGAGCGCCAAGGTATGACGAGTGGTTAAATGCATTCAACAAGTGTGACCTCTGTGCTTCATTAAGGAAACAGGGTATAGAGCCTGCTTGTTATCAGATGTGTCCTTCTGGTGCAATATTCTATGGGGACCCAGAAAAAATAATTGGTGACGTCGGAAAGAGATTTGCTGAGAAAATGGTGCAGAGCAAAATACTTGGAGAAAACTCCTGAACTCCTTATTTTATTTATTATTTTCGGACTCATACAAGAAATAGTGTTCAAGAGATTTTATCCAAATTTACAAAGTCTCGCCTTTTAAGGCAGGGTGATATTGGGACAGAAAACTTTATGAGTTTCCTTATGTATCATTGCGTAAGCATATCATGGAGAGACTACTCACGCCAAAGTATCCTCCAGAATGATGGGAGCGATGCTCCAGGCCTTGGAGGATCCTGCCTAGATGGAAGCCCGTGCTTAGTTTCCGAGACATCCCAAATATAAAGCACGGGCAGCCACACGAAGTATAATGCATAAATAATGTCACTTCGTTATGCAAACTCTCTTAGATCCTACCCAGAGATCATAAAGATTACAATATCCAAAAGTATATAAGTCTCCTTCCCTTGGAGCCTTTATTTTTATTGTAATCTCAGGCTCTGTATACCCAGGCTCTAAGTTTATGGCCGCTAGGTGTACTGGATTAATGGTCTTCCTTCCTCATAGAAATACAATTCAATTCTTTTTATCAAGTGCTGAGGCATGTTTGGGTGTCGATCCTATAACTATTTTCACATCAAATGGCTCATTTGCTTTAACACTCTTTGAGCTGTTTCGTAGATGGTAAAAAGCGTAAAGTTTGGTATTTAATGTTTCCTGCAATTTTTAAACATTCTTAGGGCTTATCTCATTATAATGTGCCGATCCCCGATATGTGGGATCCCAAGCCCCGAATGAGGATCGCTAAAGCCTCCGAGGATATGGGCTCGCATGCTTCCCAAAGCCCTCCAATGAAGCCAGAGGAGAGAAGGTTAGCCATTACACAAGTTACGGCTAACCAGAACGGGTCTCAATTCTTGGAGTGTGACTTTCCTTTTTCCTAAGGCTTCTCCAGACATACTCTCCGAATGATACAATATCTGATCTCCTTCCCCTAAAGCGCAAGGGTTCTAGCGGGAGCGGGAGGTAAGCTTAAGGGATGGTCTTACTCCCGTTACTTCCTATCCCCGTGTGCGGGACTCACCCTTATGGAGTGTATTTCCTCACAAGTTGGGCAAGTCAGAGGACTTTAATCCACTAATAAACGTTACTTCGCTCTAAAGGGCGAAGCTTGGATCGACTTTGTTATCTCATTATCACCTAAGTGGTTGCCCGTGCTTTGTATTTGGAGTATTTCGGAGACTGCGAGCACGGGCTCCTCTCTCAGCCACTTCATCAGGTTCCGTGGCCCATCGGGAGCGACATTGATCGCCACCACAGGATCCGCCTTACGTGGGATTAGTATTATCGCCTCTGATGGCTATCCTGCCGTCATCGGGGCGGTTCGTCTAGTATTCTCTTCCCTCCCTTATTTAAATGTCTCGTTTTCAGGATTACCAAAAATACTATTGTACTTATCTAAC
>QMTT01000062.1 GCA_003663565.1 Thermoplasmata archaeon | reverse complement strand
GCTCCTTAATGACGTACAAACGCTCGCGAATATTCATGAATGTTCACAAGGACAAGAACAGTTTCATAAGGCAATTAATGTTAAAGTTTAATATTGCCCCAAGATATTAGTCTTTTAGGTGCTTACGGGACATCCATAAACGTTCAAGTGTCCCCTGTTGACATATGTCTCATGACGTGGTGGTAAATATGAAAGGCTTTACGCTAAATCTAAGAACAACATTGTTCTTTGGGATAAATGCTATTAAGTCTTTTAGAAAAATAGCGGAGTATATAGTAACTAGGGACTTAACACCTCTTCTCATAATCACGGGAAAGAGCTCGTACAAGAAGTGTGGTGCATGGGAAGTTGTAAAAGATATTTTAGAGTCCTTTGAGATAGAGTATGCTCATTATGATGGCGTTTCTGCAAATCCTACAGTAGATATGATACAAGCAGCCTTTGAGTTTGGCAATGGAATTGGGGCAAAGTCCGTCCTAGGAATAGGTGGAGGTAGTGTAATAGATGTATCTAAGGCTACTGCTACGCTTTTGGCAAATAGGGACATCTCTGCTAAGGATTTATATTTAAAGAGAGCTATAAAGAATCCTGCTGTACCTATCTTTGCGATAAACACAACACATGGTACAGGTACAGAAGTTGATAGATTTGCAGTTGCTACAGTACCGGAAGAAAAAGCAAAGATTAGTATAGCACACGAGTCTATATATCCGACATTTTCTATAGATGATCCTACTCTAACAGTTAAGCTTCCAAAGGATCAGACAATATATGTAACAATAGATGCACTAAGCCATGCCTTAGAATCAATGACAAGTAAACATTCCAATCCGTTCACAGTAACCCTGGCGATAGAGGCAGCTCACCGCATATTTGAGAATCTTCCCAAAGTCCTAGATGATCTGGCAGATGTCAATAGCAGATATTGGCTTTTATACGCTTCTATGGTTGCTGGGATAACACTTGATAATTCCAGAGCACATCTTGCACATGCGCTAGAACATCCAATATCTGCTGTCAAGCCAAAGGTACCTCACGGATTAGGTCTAGCACTGTTACTTCCAGTGATCATTGAACACACATATAAAGTGTTTCCCAAAGAGCTTTCAATGGCTTTGAGGCCAATAGCACAAGAATTAAGAGGAGACCCAAAGGAGGCTAAGGTAGCACGAAAAGCTCTTGAGGAGTGGATATCTTCACTAGGAGTGAACGAGAGGCTTTCAAACTTGGGATTTAATGAGGACACTGTGGATGAGCTTGTAGAAATAGCGTTTAGGACTATGAAGTATCTTATAGGAATGACTCCATACGATGTTACTGAAGACCTTGTAAGGGAGATATATATGGAAATACTCTGAATACTAAATATCCTCAAAAAAGCAGTCTATACTAAGGTTTTACTGGAAATTTTCTTATGTAGAACTTCTTTCCTTTATATTCTATTTCAACAAGTTTTCCCTCTGAGAGTAATCTCTCAACGACTTCCCATCCTACACCTGCCCTTTTAAGGAAGACATCAAGGGAGTCTTCACGTATTGGATGTACAGATGTCATGCTAAGTAACTCACTTTCAACATCACCTTCAATAGGCACAAAATCTGTTCCCTCATGAGTTATTAAGAGTTCAACCTTATCTGAACCAAGGGATTCTGAGAACATTTGAAATGCATAATTTACGATGTTCTCATTTGCTGGTTTTACCCATTTTTCACAAGGAGGTCTTGTAGGAATCGCTATATAGGCTTTTGTAGGGTTTATTTTTTCTAAGAATTTCGCTATTTTTATTATCTCTTTGCTGTAGTCTATTCCATCTATGAGCATTGTTTCCGTAATTAGCTTTCCACGAAAGACCTTACTGAACTCTAAAATACCCTCTAAAATGTTATCTAATTCTAAGTCTTTATGAGGTCTGTTAATTTTTTTCCACAAACTTTTAGTTACTGCATCTACTTTCAGAGAAACCAGGTCAAATATCTCTAAGTCATCTCTAACATCATCATCCCACATCAATGAAGAATTAGTTATGATAGCAATTGGTATATCTAAATCTTTAAGAAGTTCTGCTTCTTTTCTAAGATTTATATCTAATGTTGGTTCTCCATCTGGAACAAATGTTATGTAATCTATTTTTTCACCTTTTGCAAGTATACTTTTGACTTTTTTCTTAACGTCTCTTAGTATATCCTTTATGTCATAGAACATCCTTCTTTCAATACTCATGTGAAGAGTTTTCCCTACTTGGCAGTAAACACACGAATAAGAGCATATTTTGTAAGGAATGTTATTCACGCCAAGACTTCTTCCAAGGCGCCTTGATGGAACAGGACCAAATGCTATCGTGACAAGCACCTCCTGTTCTCAGTGACTAATGTCTTAATGTTCTTCAGGAAAGTAATATTATTAACCTTAAGAGAAATATGAAACTAAAATAGTTAGCAAAGAGTGTAAAGTTTAGCACCTACTGTCCTTCGTAATTTTTAAAATATTATTTAGGACTTATCTTAGTTATAATATAACAGTCTCTGACATTGGGATTCTAAGCCCGAATGAGGATCGTTAAGCTTGAGGATGTGGGGAGTAACCGTTCCCCACGAAAGCCCTCCAATGAAGAGGGGAGGAGGGAAACCTACCCGCTCTTAACGGGTAGGCAGAACGGATAGGGGAGGTTCACATGGGACTGCTTGACATCTTTACAAAAAGAAAAAGTACTTCCTCACAAAGACAAATTACGAAGCCTAGAAGGTTAGACTACTTAGACCTCTCTGCGTTTCAGGCTCAAGAGGGGGAAACGGCATCTAAAAGAATGATCTACGTAATTAAAAATCCAAGAGAGGATCCCGAAGACATAAAATCGTATTTTCAGTTGGCTCTTCAGGGACATGTTGTGCTGATATGTCTTCCTAGGATGAAGGAAGACGAGTATCTTAACAGGCTTGGGAACATTTATAAGGACTACAAAAACGTTTTAGAATCTGCAGTACTTAGACCTCCTGGTGGAAGACGCGAGAGCTATGCAACAATCCAAGAGCAGACGTATTTTATCATATGTAAAAGGTCTGAATATCGCATAGAGAGGCTATCTTAAAAGCAACATCTAAGAGAGGGTATCAGGTGATGTTTCCAGAGACTGTCAAACCAACGGAAGTACCAATACATTGTCCTATCTGTGGAAAAAAAACTATTAAGATAATAACACACGCTCATTCAATACCATATTTTAGGAAAATAGTTGAAATAACACTTATTTGCGAGAACTGTGGTTTTAGACATGCTGATGTCCTTATTGCAGGAGAAAGAGAACCCATGAGGTATGAACTAGAGATATCATCAGAAAGAGACATGTTAATACGAGTTATTCGCTCTTCTTCAGGTACTATTAGGATTCCTGAGCTAGGAGTTACCATAGAACCAGGTCCAAGGTCATTTGGTTTTGTCTCCAATGTAGAAGGCGTTTTAGATAGGATTCTTAATGTACTCAACATGCTTGAGGGATCTGAAACCTCTCAAGAAAAATTAGAAAAGATAAAGGAACTTAAGAAAAAAATTGAACTTATAAAAGAAGGAAAAGAGAAGGCGACACTCATAATAGATGATCCCACAGGGAATAGTGCGATAATATCAGAAAAAGCTAAGAAAAGAAGACTAACTGAGGAAGAACTGAAGTCATTAAAGTTTGGTTATCTAGTTCTCGAAAGTTCAGAAGTATAAATGAAAATAGAGAAAATGATAGCCGTAGTAATAGAGAAAGCTGAAAGGGCACCTGAAATTGTGAGAAGATATCATAAGTTAGGTCTAAAAGTTATGCTTTCAGTGTATGGAGGAAGAATGACTGGTAACTTAAATTGCCCTAATGAAATGATAGATTTTATAGGGGAATATATTTCTCCTGAAGAGGCTCTTCTTGAAGTGCTAGAATTTTTAGAAACTGATGAAAACATTTTGTTTCATATAGGGTCTGAATATGTCCTAAATACAGCAGATGTTAATCAATTGAATGCTCTTTTCAACTTAGGTTATTCGGCAGTCTTCTTCTATTATTTACCGTATGACAGCGTATATCGGAACTTTTTATATCCTCTTATTGGTGGATGCATTGGAAGGCCCATACCCCCTCCTACAGCACCCTTTGCCATAAGTAATGATCTATACATTTCTAGGAAAGAGAGCTTTTTATCTGGTAATAGCTTTTACTATGCGTATAACATCTTCGTGTTTATGGAGCTCTCCACAACATTTGAGCCATCTGCAGGAATATTCGTTGAGCTCGAAAAGTCATTATCTGAGGAATCTTATGTACAAGCCTTTTCGGCATATTTAGAATATTTTCCCAGATGGAGATTATTTGAAGGAGAACATAGGATACATATAGTAGGAATGTATGAAATAAAGCCACGAAAACCTGAGAGGGAGATATCATTATCTCAGTATGCATCTCTCATCGAGAAACTAATCACAGGAGAATACTCATTTGATCACGTTAGAGAAGTGATGGGAGATCCTATGCACATTAACGAAATGGAGTATCATAGGAAATTGATAAACGAGAACAAAGAAGAAGTAATAAGTGTCATAAGAAGAAGCTCGAAGACACTCTTTTAACTCTTAAACTTTGAATTTATAGATCTTTGTTGGGAGTTCTCCATACATTATTTCTCTTACCTCAAGGATTTTAAAGGAGTCTTTTATAAGAGTCCAGAAATACTCCTCAGCGGTCATTACTACAATTGTTGCTCCCGAAAGACACTTGTCAAGCTCGGTAACGAATCTTTCATAGAGTTCGTATACAGTCCTTTTGCTTGCAATTTTTAGACCATACGGAGGGTTTGTCACAACGTAATCTACATCAAATTTTAGGAATTGACAAAGCTTTCGTGCATCTCCTAAAAGAAATGAAATCGTATCAATGACCTTGGCCATTGTCGCGTTGGATATTGCTCCATATAAGTGGTTTTTATAGAGCTCAATTCCGTAAAGGGGTATTCTTAAGTCCCAATGTATCCTTTTGTTAAACGTTCTTTTTATTTCCTCGAAGAATGATCTATCAAAGAATTTAAACCTGTAAAACTGATAATATGGTCTAAAATATCCTGGTGGGATATTTCTAGCCATAAGGGCTGCCTCTATTAATATCGTCCCGGAGCCGCACATGGGGTCCACTAGTGGATCCTGGGGCTTCCATCCGGCGAGTTTTAAAAGAAGAGAGGAGATTGTTGGCTTTAGAGGAGCTGGGTGCTGATAAATGCGATAACCTCTTCTATAAAGAGAGTAACCAGTGGTGTTTATGCCCATAATAAAAACATCTTCAATGACCCAAGTCTTTATTTCAAGATCTGGGTTATCAAGGTATACGTTTAATCTGTATTTTCTCTGAATGATCTCTCCAACGATCTTGTTCACGTCTATAGAAGTGAAAGAATGATTGCCAAATCTTTTTGTTTTAACGCCAAAAGTTTCCTGACCGCTAATGTACTTTGAAAGGTCTATATCTTCTACAATAGCTTTTATATCCTCAAGGGTTTTGAACTTATCATGTGTAAGGTATATGTAGACCTTCTCAGCAGTTCTAAGGATATAATTGGCAACATACATGAACTCAAAAGGAGCTTCAGCCAGCACTTTTCCAGGAAGAATCTCTATTACATTCCCTCCAAAACTCTCGACTTCTTCTGCTGTGAGATCCTCCAAGCCCCATGTGGTGGTTATTATGAACCTCTCTAGATCTTTTGTCATACTTAGTCCTCACCATAAGAAGAAACATAGGCACATCTCTATGATAAGAAAAGTAATTTATAAACGAAACATAGAAGGTGTGCGTTAAGTCACTCTGAGAAAGAATATTTCAAGTTCTTTCTTTCGGGAGGCACTATTTCCTTAATTCCTCCGAGGTACTTCCTTAGTACTTTGGGGATCTCTATTGTCCCGTCTTCTTTCTGGTAGTTTTCTATTATAGCGACTGCCGTTCTAGTTGTCGCTAGCGCAGTACTGTTAAGCGTATGTACGTACTTAAAGTTGCCATCTCTACTTCTATATCTTATCCTAAGCCTTCTTGACTGATAG
>QMTT01000061.1 GCA_003663565.1 Thermoplasmata archaeon | reverse complement strand
TTGTCTGAACATTTCACATTTGTTCATATATGCGTGTCCCTCACATTTTGAAGATAAACATTTGTATTCATCTAAAGAGAGGTCTTATATTTTGAGAGTTTTCCATATATGGGTATTTTAGTACCACATCTTGGACATGAGTTTCCGCTGTCTAACGCCCAGTATGTTACTCTGAGACCTCTTCTTCTTATCAATACTTTTCCACATTTGGGGCATAGTGTGTCCTGATAGTTCTCCTCTGGCACATTTCCTATATACACGTACTTTATTCCAATCTCCTTTGCATAATTATAAGCAAAGAGAATCTTCTCATAGCTTGTGGGTGGTTTATAGTATTTATATGCTGGATAGTATCTATTCACATGAATCGGAACGTCCTCTCCAAGTATGTTGAGATGTCTTTCTAGAACCCACCTGATGCACTCTTCATCATCATTTGCTCCAGTAACTATAAGGAACACCATTTCCACGTGTCCACCGTTGTCTAATATGTACTTCGCATTTCTAAATACGATTTCTGGACTTACTCCAAGAAATTTTTTGTATGTTTTTAGACAACCTTTTATATCTATACTATAACCGTTCACTCCAGCATCTAAGAGTTTTCTTAACGTCTGGATTTTCATATACCCGTTTGTGACTAGGGTAAAGTAGAGACCTCTTTCATGGGCAATTTCTGCGACGTCCAAAATATATTCCACATGTATTGTTGGCTCATTAAAGCTTGCACAAAGTCCTTCGTCCTTATGCTTAAGAGCTATGTTCACAAGATCTTCTGGGGAAATATATTCCCTGATATTTGGTTTTGGACTGCTTTGACTTATTAAATAGTTTTGACACCAGGGACATGAAAAGTTGCATCCATACCCTGAAAACGTTAGAGCTGTCGAGTTAGGCCAATAATGAAAGAAAGGTTTTATCTCTATTGGTCTAGACTCTACTGCACTTAGTATTCCATAGGCAACATTATAGAGTCTTCCATTAAGGTTTGCATGGTTTTTGCAGACCCCCAAAGCGCCCTCATTAAGGACGCATCCTCTTTCACAGACAGTACATTTTATAATGCCCTTTTCTTTGTCAATGATCTCATAGAAGGGAGATTCTTTTAACCATGGGTTTCTAAGGTCTCTCATTTAATTCCACCATTGAAAATAATCCCTTAATGCTGTAATATAAAAATTGCTAGAAATGATATGTGTTTAAATTTGCATTGCATAAAAAGAAATTCATGAGGTGGCTGTGATGGCTTCAGAATATGAAATCATTGAGAGGTTTGTGTTTGAAAAAATGAAAGAGTCAGGAATACCAGGAATGAGTATAGCTTTGATTAAGGACGGAAAAGTTGTTTACTCGAAGGGTTTCGGCTTTAGAGATGTAGAATATGGAAAACCAGCAACTCCGGAGACAATATATGGTATAGGATCTGTAACTAAGAGTTTCACGGCACTAGCTATAATGAAACTTGTAGAAATGGGAAAACTTAGTGTTGATGACCCTGTCGATAAATATGTAGGTATTAATATTAGACCTAAGGGAGAAAAGATAAAAATATGGCATCTACTCACGCACTCTTCAGGAATACCTGCATTAGGATACGCTGAAGCTTTGATAGATGCGATAGCCTATGGAGAAGGATTGATAACCCCAATAGCGTCTCCTGAGGATGTTATATCATTTATGACAGATGCTGAGAAGTGGGCAGTATCTAAACCTGGAGAACGTTTCTTCTACCTTAACGAGGGTTATGTGCTCCTGGGCAAGATCATATCAGTAGTTTCTGGGATGTCCTATGAGGATTTCGTGAGAAAATACATATTAATGCCTCTGAACATGAAAAGAACATACTTCAGAAGGGAAGAAGTGCAAAATGATCCAAACGTTGCCACTCCATACGTGTACAAGGACGGAAAATTGGAAAAAGGAGCATTTCCGTATGGCATAACTGCAGACGGTGGGATCTTAAGTAACGTAATGGATCTAAGTAGATACGTGTTGATGTACCTTAATGAAGGCTCACTTGATGGATATGAGGTAATATCAAAAGAGTACATAAAAGAGATGACTGAACCCCGTATCAAGCTTCCATATGAGCTTTTCGGAGATGAATTTTATGGCTATGGGCTTTCTATATATCCAAGATTTCCAATAGGCACGCTCATTGGTCATAGCGGATCTGTGTTGGTTTACACAGCGTATATGGGTTTCATACCTAAGAAAAAGATTGGAGTGATACTTCTTGCAAATGCTTCTGGATATCCACTCTCTCAGATGGGAATGTATGCTCTTATGGCCCTTGCTGGGGAGAATCCAGAAAAGCTCCCATTCGTGAGATACGAAAGGACATTAAAGGAGCTTGAAGGCGTTTATAGAGCTTATAAATCGACAATAATGTTCAAAGTAAAGGTAGAGGGAGGATTCTTGGTGCTTGAGTCTCGAAGAAGGTATTCAGGAATGAACATGATACTCGTCCCTGAGATTGTGGAGGACGAAAGAGTCTTGTGTTATACGCTTCAATATGGAAGAAAAATATATGCAGAGTTCATAAAAAGAGGAGATCATATTGAGCTTATTTACGAAAGATACAAGCTTATAAAGGAGTAATTCTAGTTTAGAAGGACAGGATGTTAGTAGTTTTTGCTTTAAGTAATTTTTAAATGTTTTTATGCGTATAAGATAACCTTAGGATATCGCATGGAGAGATCACAGAAACTCTTAAACCATAAAAGTTATTTAGCCTCTCCCAAGATGCGAGCCAAGACCAACCCAAAAGGGCAAGGACTGCCTAATTCAGAATATGGGGAGAACCATCCCACCCACTACCAAATATTTCTAAATTTATAATAAGGGATGGAGCGAAGAACGGAAATGAAGTGTAAAGATCCACTCTACGCATAAAGATCCTAATGGGATCTTAGGTCTTCGTCTATGATTTCTGCAACTTTCTTTCCTGAAAGGAGCATCCCTGTGAATATAGGGCCCATCCTTGGCAGACCATGTATGGCAGCCACAGCCATTCCTGCAGCGTATAATCCAGGAACAATCCTTCCGGTTTTCTCAACGACAAGTTCCTCGGAAAGCTCAGCATATGCAGATTTCTCACCAGGAATCTTTAGATTTAGCTCAGGAATCTTTCTTGCTGCTACCCTAAGGACTTCAGCATCATGTCCTGTTGCATCTACGAGAGCCTTAGACTCAACGAATATGGGATCCACGTGGAGACCACTAAGCATAACAGCAGACCACTGTATTGCAACTCCTGTGATCCTCAGTGGTTTTTCCCTGTAAATCACATCTTCAACATGAACTCCAAGTATTATCTTTGCCCCAGCATCTATAGCAGATGATGCAAGTTTAGCTATAAGCTCTGTTGAGTCCACCACGTAAAATCCTTTTTCTACTTCTTTTGCTTTTATGCTTATGTCGTCTAATATATGCTTTGCCCTTTCATCGGTTACGACCTTGTGGAAAAGCATCCCTCCGCCCCCAATGCCACCACCGAAGCTGAGCTTCCTTTCAAATATCACGGTTCTATAACCCTTTTCTGCAAGGTACTTGGCTGCTGTCATTCCTGCAGGGCCTGCACCGACAATTACAACATCTGCTTTGGATATTTCCTCAATCCAGTCTCGTGCAGCCTCCTTAATTATATATCTTGTGATCTTGCCCTCGAGCTCCATGTGCACTCACCGTGCTTTAGACAGTACTACTTTTCTGAACTGTCCTTTAAAAGATAAAGATTATTATTGATTTATATCCAATGTTTAGAAAGACCTCTACAGAATGCCGCATGAGTTACTTTTACTTTAACAGGATTTATCTAAGCTTTGATCCTAAAGAGGAAGAGGAGGTCAGAATGAATGATCCCAAGGACTCTTAGACAACGTGAAGACTTTAAAAAACGCATATTTTTCGTGCATACTTCAGAAGATCTTGAGGATACCTCTCGTTTCATAGAATCAGCCTTAGACATACTTGGTGTTAAATACAAAAGGGCAGTACACTCCGAAAAGAAAATTGTCTATATGGGAAAAGGCTTTCGTATAAGACTTTTGAGGAGATACTACGGGACGCAGATAGCAATCTCAGGAAGAAAAGCCAGAATGATATACGATAATATTGAAGTCTTACTGCCAAAAGCTTCTTTGCTTGGAAGAGCCAAAGAAGAGACTAGTGAGGAACCACTGAAGAAAAAGATCACAGCAGAAATAGCAGAGGAATCAGAAGATACTGAGATCTTAAGGATGAAATATCTTCTGTCTCTTACTAAGCTCATATATACAGGAATAACCTTAGTATTTATTGTAGGGTTTCTCATTATGAGCTTAATTAGAGGATTTACTTTTGGAGTTATTATTTCGGTAATTCTTCAAGCAGTAAGCATATGTGAGATTTTTATGCAGCATACCTACAAGAAGCGCAAGAGGGGGAAAGTTGTTGTAACCTTTGAGTACGTCCCAACAAAGGTGTTTAAGTATAAAAGGACACTCAAGGCTCATAAAGAGCAATGACACAGCATTGCTGTTGAATTTCATAGCTTCTAAGTAATTCATCTGATTGATAAACAAACATTTGATGTTACATATTTATTGTAACGAGATCTTTACACACTATATTAAAGAATGAACGTGCAATAAGAGATGCAGTATGCTTCATCTAGTACTAACGACTTAGATTCAATACTTCAACCATTGTATGGTGGAAGTACTATGCACAGTAAATTACCGGTGATAATGCTTTTAATGGTTTCTTTTCTCGGTACAGCAGCTTTTAGAATTAGTGTCCCAGCTGTGGCATTTTATACTAGGCAGGTTCTTGAAGCTTCTGCTTTAGGTGTAGGTCTTTTGACATCATCCTTTTTTGCTGGCAGAGCATTATTTGCTGTTGTAGCTGGTGGTCTTGCTGACAAATATAGAGACAAGATAGCTTACATGGCAGCCATATGCTTTTCATTGAATGCCGTCGTCGTTTATCTTTATGGACTAGTAAATGACATTGTTAGTGTAATACTCATTAGAGCACTTCAGGGAGCCCTAAATGGTATTGCATGGGTATCAGTACAGGTTATACTTGGAAGTAGCGTTAGTTATTCCATTAGAGGTAGAGTATACGCGATATACTTTGCTTTAGGAACACTTGGTAATGTCGCAGCAAATAAACTTTATTCTAGTCTGTCAAACAAGCCATTAAGCTCAATACTAGTAATCTCATCGATTTTATTTCTAGCCACTGCAATACTAATTTTAGTTATAGGTATACTCTTACCTGCTTCATTATACTCAATAAAGCATAAATCAGGAAAAGAGTCCAATGTGTCCGAGGAAAATGAACACATAAAAGCGTCAATAGTGATTGCAATCCCTGTGATACTTATTGTACTCGGAGTTAGTATGTTCAGTTCTATAGTGCGCGGAGATCTCGTTTATATATACATGAACGAGGCTTTCAAGTTGTCCAGAGGTGATACTGCAGATATCATAGCGTTTGCAAGCCTCATTGCTCTTGTCGGTGGATATATATTAAGTTGGATATCTGATAAAGTAAATGACACGCTTGCATTGAGAATAGCCATTAGTATAGGTTTTCTTGGGTCAATTCTAGTTAGCATTAGAGCTTTAATTGGAGTAATAACAGGTTTAGTTCTGTACTATATAGCTAATTCAGCCATAATTTCCATAAGTAGGAGGATAGCAATAACTCACTATAAGCTTGGTGGAACAGTTATGGGTTTAATAAATGCGGCTGGTAACATAGGTAGCGTAACTGGTTCATCAATTGCAGGTCTTATATACGATATTTATGGTCTATTCACACTAAATATATTAGGCGTGACTTTCACGGGTTTCATATCCATCATGTCATTGACAATGGTAGTATCCCTTGTATCTTCTTTTGTTTTCTTGAAGAAATGATCTTCTTACATAATAATGCCGAAAAACTCGCCCTCCAGGGCAGAGGATGTCAACGTTCTAAGGAACAGAAGTTTTCCCTAGTAGATTCTTTATACAGAGCTAGGAAGTTTTACCTCCTTCTTAGAACAAAAATATCAGGAGAGTTTTAGG
>QMTT01000060.1 GCA_003663565.1 Thermoplasmata archaeon | reverse complement strand
TAATGAAGGCCAATCCCTACGGGATTATCCTCCTCGAGAAGCAGAGACTTGGATTAAAAGTCATCGAATGCTCATGAATGCTCCCGTAGGGAGAACCTCTACCTTTTTGAGGACTCAGCGTTATGAAACTCCAGAGCAAAACTTGATATTACTTTGTCACAAAGGATCATGACTTGTTAAATATAAATATAAATTTCTATTTGTTACAAGCAAATCTAGTGAAAAATTCACCCTGTGAAGCGATGATGACATAAGAGCAAAATCATTTAAAGTACCCTCCCATAATAAGACGTTGAAAGAACAAAATTGGGTTCAAGATAAAGTCCTAAATTACTCATGAAAAATGTAGTCAGAGAAAATATCGCAGGCTTATAGTCTATACACGCGCAAGGAACACATTTATAGAGGAATACTGAAAATGAAAAAGTAAATTTTAGCATGTTTCGCTCTCTACAGGTACTCAAATACAGTGAATAATGATCTAGATTAGTCAACACCTAATCATGTCATGATATTATATAACAACACTATGGGGTGCTGGTCATGGAATATAAGGTTAAAGATCTATCTCTAGCAGAGGAGGGTGAAAAGAACATAGAATGGGCAGAAAGACATATGCCTGTACTTCTTAAGCTAAGGAAGAAGTTCTTAGAGACGAAACCATTTGAAGGAGTCATCATTGGTGCATGTTTACATGTTACTAAGGAAACCGCAGTGCTCGTTAAGACGTTAAAGGCAGGAGGTGCAGAAGTCTATTTGGCAGGAAGCAATCCATTGTCCACACAGGATGATGTTGCCGCAGCACTTGCATCTGATGGAATACATGTCTTCGCTTGGAGAGGAGAATCTGAAAACGAATACTTCTGGGCAATAAAACAGGTACTTAACGCAAATCCAGATATACTAATAGATGACGGTGCAGATCTCCACGTCACGGCTCATGAACATTACAAGGGCCTTTTGGAAAATGTCATTGGAGGCACTGAAGAAACCACTACAGGAGTACTTAGACTTAAGGCTATGGAAAAGGAAGGTGTGTTATCCTATCCTATTATTGCAGTCAACAGCTCGTATACCAAGTATCTCTTTGACAACAGATACGGTACTGGTCAAAGTACTATAGATGGCCTTCTTAGGGCAACAAACATTCTACTTGCTGGTAAGACAGTAGTGGTTGCTGGATATGGGTGGTGTGGTCGTGGTATTGCAATGAGAGCGAAAGCTATGGGTGCCAAGGTCATAGTCACTGAAGTTGATCCCATAAAGGCGTTAGAGGCTGTAATGGACGGCTTTGAAGTGATGTCAATGAAAAAAGCTGCAGAAATTGGCGATGTTTTCATAACTGCCACTGGAAACATAAACGTCATAGACGAAGAGCACTTCAAGCTCATGAAGGATGGTGCCATATTGGGCAATGCTGGCCATTTCAATGTTGAAATAAATATAAAGGCTCTTGAGAAAATGAGTAGGGGTAAAAGAAAGATAAGGCCACACTTGGAAGAATACGATCTCGGAGATAAGAAGTTGTATCTCATAGGAGAAGGTCGTCTTGTGAACTTAGTTGCCGCAGAAGGGCATCCTAGTGAAGTCATGGACATGTCGTTTGCGAACCAAGCTCTTGCAGTTAAGTACCTACTTGAAAATCGTGGAAAACTAGGAAAAGTTGTGATGAAAATTCCAGATGAAATAGATTTTGAAATAGCTAAATTAAAACTTGAATCTATGGGAATCAGCATAGATGAACTGACAGAAGAACAAAAGAAGTATTATTCATCGTGGAAAGATTGAAAATTCGCTGAAACAGTGGAACAAGGTGATCACAATGGGAGAGGTATTAGTTGAGAGGTTATCTCCTACTATAGACGTTGATTCTATTGTGATTCCAATCAACAGCACTGGTCATATTCTCATACCAGAATTCTATAAATATCTTGACAAAAGCATAAAGGACTTACTCACAACCTTTATAGAGAGTTTTAATGGAGAGCTCCCAATAGGTTATATATTGGAGATAAAAGAACTGAAAAGTTTAAAAGCGAAAGTCGTATACTACGTAACAATCTCAAAGGAGGTAAACCCTACCACATATAATATAGATGACCTGAAAATTTATTACAGGAATACTATCAAGAAAGCTCGTGGAAGTGGAATGCACAGCATAGCACTGGCACCACCGTTCACGAACAGTAAAAAGATCCTAGAGAGCATAATACGTGCTCTCATTAAGGAAATAAGACCCCACATTGACTTCTTCGACAGGGTTTATTTGCTGTATTATTCAGCGCTTGTCAGGGATCTCATAATGAGTAATTTAGATCTACTAAAGCCACTGTAAGTGCGTCTACCTTTAATGTATAAACTAGGTGTCTCCTAATGCGAATACTTATTGTTGGTGGAGGAAGATTCACTGAAAGACTATTGATAGATCTCCTTAAGATAGATCCCGAAAATACGTATGCAGAAATCATCGAAAAGTCTCAAAGCAGGGCTGAGGTTCTTGCACAACTGTCTTATGAAGTTCATGGAAAACCTCTCTCAGATTATTACGGTGACTCTTACATAGTAGTACATATGGATGCTCTTTCTGAGGACTTCATAGAAACCTATACAATTGATACACTCTCCAAGTTCGATGTAATCCTTGTTGGTACTGGAGATGATATGACAAATGTAAGAATTGCCACGGAACTTGTTAGGGCGATAACCCAAGGACTACCCGAAGGTACTAAAAGACCCAGAATTATGATAAGACTTAGCTCTGAGGAATTTTCAAGCATCGTCGAGATGATGGGCATTGAGAGTATAAGCCTTCCAATAGTCTCTAAGACGATGATTCTTAAGGAGTTCTTCGTAAGAGTCCTTAGGGATTTCTTGGGGGAACGGAGTAAGAGAAGTATCAGTGAGGATATTCTTAACAACATTCAAATCATTTGGGATTACTTTAAGGATTGGAAGAGAAGTGGTCTCGTATGTTTGAGCATACCTGCAAATCTCTTAGTGAACTATGCCCTTAGGACAAGATATCATCACCCTGATATTGAAGAGAACGTTGAAGAGCTTACTCAGCAGAGTACCGAGATCTCTAAGACACCTGAGGATGGTATCTCCCTGAGCCACATGGTATATCACTCACAGCTTTCTCCCGATAAAGTGAGAGTACTGGGATGCAAACGTAATAATGGAAGAATAGAAATAGCCACTTCTGGAGACTTTAGGATATATGAAAATGACATCGTGTACTTGCTGGTTAAGATTCCTAAAGGTTTAGACAAATTATTCGAGATCTTCACTGGAATTACTGGACTTATAGAAGAGCTGGAAAAAAAGATCGGAGAATACTCAGGAGTCATTGGAAAGGCAACACCTCTCGTTTGTACTGTGAAGAACGTTTTCTCAGGCAATCCACAGATTTCAATGATATCCCCACATAATGGTATGAGCACACTTAGAGGAATGCATTATTCGATTGTGAACAAAATAAACAACGAGCTTAGAGACGCTCATGATAGCATCATTTTGTTTTTGTCTAAGAGTAGTGTGGAGGACGAAATACTTCTCAGAAGTTTTGGTCTTTTCTTAAGAATGGAAGAAAAAGGTAGACTTGCAACTCAGACTTTAAGGATAAAAGTGAAAACACCACCGTATAAGCTTTCTCCAAGACTTATCTTTGTGACATATGATCCTGTCATAAGTGACCTTATAGTATTCTCAAGTATGAGAGCCTATGAGAGTCCTGAGGCCAAGAAAAAGCGAGAATTTATTCTTGAGGTTTCTTCCTTATCCGTCCTATCCGATGGTGCTAGTAGTGTTACACACAAGATAGTTGGCATAAAAAGTCTCCTTAAAGCATTAAATGTAGAAGGATACACTATTGTTGAGATAAACGTACCAACTACCGAGAACTCACTTATACAAGCGTATAAAGTTACAAGACTTTTTAGCAAAATAATAAGAAGAATAACAAGAGAGATATCAAAGGGAGATAAGAGCAAACGTATGGACACAAGAATAGAAACTCTACCAGCGAATCTCCTTGAGGAACTTCCTTTACAGATACAATCTCTTCCAAAATTCCTTAAGAAGATAGGAATGGAGAGACTCATAAATAAGTTCTCGATAATTGCCATAGAAGACGAAGACGGAACAATAATACTGCCAGATGGCTCCACAAATATAATAAGACCACAGGATAGCTATTCCAAGAGGCTTTATGTTGTCTGTGAAGAGGACTTTGTGGACGATGTCACAATAGCATTCTCAAGGCTTTTCAATGAATTCCCATGGAAAGACGTGTTTAAGAGTTATATAAGTGAAGTATACGAGACGTACATCAAGAAGTCCGAGAAAGAGGTCCAAGAGGCATGGAGGGTACTAATGGAGAAACTAAAAGAAGAAGAAATAATGTCTTGGCTTTTCTCGGAAGAGTGACCCTTGGATTCTCTATGATAATTCTCTTAGAACTTTTAATGATGCTCCTCGAAAGCATTTGGATTAATAAGCCTCTTATAAACATAAATGATCTTATTACCGATGTTACACTTGTCATAGAAGTTCTCGCAATAATCGTAGGTGCACTTCTTACGAGACTTTATATGTTCGAGACAGCACCGATAACAGTATCAGATGGTTTTTTCATGGTAGCCCTAGCATGGTTAGTAGTAAGTCTTCTCGCATCAATACCATACTTACTGGTCTCTCTTCCCTATGCAAGATTAGAGCCTTATAAAGCCATATTTGAAGCGGTATCAGGAATTACTGCAACTGGTCTGACGGCATATTCAAATGTCGAGATACTCCCGAGATCTATCCTCTTCTGGAGGAGTCTAACTGAGTGGATCGGGGGTCTTGGGGTCGTAACAATGTTCTTGGGATTCATAATCCACAGAGTTCCCGTTGCAATGGCAGTCTACCGTGGGGAGGGTAGAGAATCAGAAGGTATCCGCATGGGAAACGTTATCGAACTGAGCAAGAGGATTACTATGATTTACATAACTTTGACACTTCTCTCAGTAGCTCTTTTTAGGATCTTTGGAATGAACACATTCGATGCAATAAATCATGCTATGACCGCAATTGCAACAGGAGGTTTCTCGACTAAGAATGACAGCTTGGCCAGATACTCTGTTTATCTTCACTATTCTGCAATATTCATCATGTTCCTTGGGGCAATTTCATTTGACTCTCATTTGAGAGTCTTTCAAAGTATAAAGAATATAAAAAGCTTCTTCAACAAGGAAACTATATTGCTTATAATGATTCCCATAACACTTACTGGATTATACACTATCATAACATTTCTCAAGGGAGATCTATCATTTGACAAAGTTCATGGTTATCTATTTACTGCAGTCTCTGCAATAACAGGAACAGGATTTTCCATAACAACTGTATCTAATTACTCTGACCTAACAAAGCTAACTATAATACTTCTTATGGTAATAGGAGGTTGTTATGGATCCACGTCATCAGCGCTGAAAATACTAAGGATAATAATACTTGTTGATGTGATCCTATGGCTCCTGAAGAAAAGCTCTTATCCATCCTCAGCAATAGTCCCACTAAAAATACTTGGTAAACAGTTTAAAATAGAGAACGTGGTATATTCTCTCGTGTATTCCATAATTTACCTAATATCTTTATTTGTTGCTTCCTTAACGATACTTCTTTTTACGGGAGGTTCATACAACTTTGTCGATGTGCTTTTTGAAGTCGCATCAGCACAGGGTAACGTGGGACTAAGCGTGGGTGTTTCAGGGGCTCATATGCCAATCCCAACAGCAATAGTGCTCATCATAGTAATGCTCCTTGGTAGGCTTGAAATAACGCCTTGGATTGTGTTTACACACAAGGTAGCAGTTGCTATAAAGAAGACTATTGGAGGTTCTCTGGAGCAGAGGACTTTATAAGTTTTATGTGTATTATTGGGTAGGCGTGTCATGGAAGGCCACGCGCCAAAATACTCTCCAAAACAATGGGGGTAGTGACGTTGGCCTTGACAGACACTAGTAAAGCCGTCCGGATGGTTAATGTGGAACTCCCTACCACGATACAAAACGAAACGGTAAGGAGAAACGGAACAAGTGATCAGTACACCATATGGCTAATCTCTATTCTTATATTATCTGCCTTGATCTCAAGAGAACTCTCCTTATTGACTATTTTTGGTTCTTTACCCTTTAATAT
>QMTT01000059.1 GCA_003663565.1 Thermoplasmata archaeon | reverse complement strand
CTTCTCCTCTCTTAGATGAAGAAGACGCTTTATCTCGCTCTCGGGGACTCTCCGCTGTCCACCAGGAGTCCTCACAAGCCTTATTCTCCCCTCCATATCCCATCTTCTCAACGTGCTTACAGAAACACCGAGGATTTTTGCTGCTTCACCAAGTCTGTAGAGCTTCTCCATATATAAGTACAACATCATAAAACTTATTTAAAGTTTACTGCTATAGTAATAGCCTATGTAAGCTTTTTGGTATGCCTGATATATTGTTTGCGCGTTTGTTTTGAATGTTACTTGTATTTATATTCAAGTTTTTAGTATTTCTGTGTTTACTAGGATTCTTTTCCTGTAATGACTACAAAATATTATATTATGGATCCTTAGTCATTATTGTTTGTTCCTGTGTGAGTTTAATTTTAATTATAGGAAAAATTTAAAAGTGGCTCTTGATGCAGTCCTTGTTTGGTTATTAACTTTTTCTTGTTTGATATGTTCCTTAGTTATGTTTAACCAGTTCTAGATGCTTATTTCAATTTTTTATTTCGTTATATTGGTTTTCATTGAATATTCTTTTTTATATGATTTTTAATAGCTAAAAAATTGCAAAAATGACTTTTACTAGCCTTAAATCTGTTATTCCTGACAGAAAGAATTTTTGTAACTTTATAACTCGTAAGCCTCTGTACCTTAGGTATACTCTCATGAGGTATCCTTAGAACATTCATAGATGACAAAAATAAAACAAGCCTTGCCCTTTAGGATAGGGAAGGGGGTCAGAGGGAGAAACGGTTTGTCTGAGGTTTAAAATTTAGGTGATTTGTTTCATTTTACTGATATGAGCAGTGGTATGCTTAGACCTAGTATTGTTAGTAGTACGGTTTTCTCTCCATGTGTTGGTCCATGGTAGTATTTTACGGGTATGGGTACAGCATTTCTGAAGTAAGGTCCGATATCCATGCGTCCTTTTGCGTTTTCTGGGTATTCTTTAACTTTTTCAAAGAAGACGTCTTTTCTTACAATGAGTCCGTGTTCGTATGCAAAAAGTCTGTGTGCTGGTGGATTTGAGAATAGTCCTCCTAGTCTTTTCGCTGCCATTATGGGTGTTTTGTCTCCTTGCTTCCTTATGTATTCTTTTACTTCTAGTATGTAGTTTGGCGGGTATATTGCATCGCTATCAACGAAGATCAGCCATTCATTCTTTGCCTTCTTCGCGCCAGCAATCCGTGCGTGCCCTATGCTTTTCCCGCCCAAAACAATTATTCCTTCATCGTTTTCACACATGAAAATTGGATAGGGCATCCTTTCAAGGTTGTATGGCATTATAATTGATACGGGTGGTTCTGTCGCTTTATGCATTGCTCTGAATGTGTTCTTTAGTATTTCTTCAATCATTTGTCTCCCTCCCTAGTGTGTAGTGTGGTTTTAAATAAAATTAGTAGTGCGATGCTCTTTGGTGCATATTTTCTTCTCATTAATTTATAAAATTGTTGCTTGCAAAACCCCGCCTTTCAGGGCGGGGAGGAAAGCCCGCATAAAGTTTTTGATACTTTCTGTCATATTATGCTACAGAGGGTGCCCCTGACCGTGCCCAATGAACCACGGGCGACCGTACGGAGGGCACTCCCTGTGGAAACCCTCGCCGCTCACGGCAGGGAGGAGGTCAGCCTTTAGGGGATAAATTAGGGAGGCTCGTGATTCATTAGCGGTTCTCCTCTTCCCAGCTATAGTTAGCTATAACCGGGATTCATTGTCATCGTGAGCTTCCCTCTGTGCCATACGCCATTTGGAGCACAGCTCCCATCCGTATGGTCTTCATTGGAGGGCTTTGGGAGGCATGCGAGCCCTGCATTCTCGTGGCTTTTTAGCGATCCTCATTCGGGCTTAGGATCCACATATCGAGACTGCTGCACTATAATGAGATAAATCCTAAGAGTATTTAAGAATTGTGAGGGACAGTGAGCGCTAAACTTTACGCTTTTACCATCTATGAAACAGCCAAAATTCCGTAACAAATTTAACTTTTCAAAAGTATATTATATTTTAATTAGAAGGACGCGCGTGTGTTTGATGCCCCTACTTATATTGTGGTGCCACTGGCAGATGACGATCTCAGACTAGTCCCCAACCTTTTGCCTATTGTCTATTCGCCTAAGGTTATAGACTTAGGTGAAACGTTATGGATAGGAGATGGGGTATTATATTAGCTCTAGTTATGGCGTTTTCAGTGCTAGCTGGATGTGTCGGTGGAGGCGGTGGCGGAACCATAGAGATTCCCGAGCTCACCGGGAACTTCGAGGAGGATGTTATAAACCTCGGTAAGTTCTTTGAAAGCCAGGGAATAAGCACAATAAAGTATACTGTATGGGCAGCGGGAGATCCAAACTCGATAATGAGAATATATGGGGTTGTGGAAGGTGCTCATAGGATAAACAAGATCTTTGAGGACAATAACATAAACGTGAAGATTACGATAGAGCATTACTGGGAGGACAGCTTTTCATCCCTCTATAGTAAGTTCTTAAGTTCAGTCCCACAAGGGACGAATGGTGACTTCTTCGTAAACAGCTATGTATACATCGCAAACCTAGCTGAGGAGGGCTATATCTTGGACATAACAGAATACGCCAATAAGTACTCAAGTGTCCTTGACGACTTCTATGCGCCACTACTGGAGGCTGCAAAGTACAAGGGTAAGTACTATGGAATTCCACAGGATACTGAGGCAAGACCATTATACATAAGGAAGGATGTGGCAAAGGCCATGGGTTGGGACCTTACAGGACTTGCCGAGAAGGTGAAGAACGGAGAGTTCACATGGTATGATGACTATCAAAAGGCTAAAGAGGCAGTAGAGGGTGGATATGCGAACTGGGGAGTCATCCACCGTAAGGGAAGCGCGCATCCAGATCTGATGCAGTTCATCTTTGCCTTTGGAGGAAGGCTATACGATGAGAACACTGGAAAACTCGTAGTGGACAGGGAGGCCCTCTACAAGTGGTTCATGGTAGAGTACAGAATGGCCCAAGATGGGCTCATACCAAAGGACATGATGTCGTGGGATTGGGGTCAGCAGATACACCCAACAGTAGTCGGAGAGAAGGACAATCCATCTAACACGCTCTTCTACATAGGAGGTACGTGGCAGTGGACAGAGTGGCAGACAAAGGCATATTACAAGGATCCACAGAAAGGGGAGTCCAGGCCACTTACACCAGCAGAGGTACAAGCGAAGATGTATTATACACTTTTCCCAGCGGGAGAGCCTGGAAAGAGCCCTGTTACACTTAGTCAGCCATTCATGTGGATGATCGCAAGCAACGCTGGTAAGGACAACGACAAGTACGATGAGCTTAAGGAGGCTTATCATAAGCTTGCATTCCTGATCATAATAGCAGCAAGTGACCCAGAGATAAACGCTATTCACAGTGTCATAAGTGGCCACGTACCTGTGAGAAGGGAGGCCACAGCGCTCCTTAACGATGAGAACTGGACGAACAAACTTATCAACTTAGAACTTGACCTTAGCAGTAATGTCCTTGATGCCATAAAAGACATTATCAAGAGCACTGCTGATCCGATAAATATAAAGTTCCTGGCGAATGTCAGCTACATGCTTGATTATACGCACTTTGCACCGAGCCATCCGTACTATCCTAAGCTCGCAGACATACTAAAGGACGCTATTGACAAGGTTCTCAGAGGAGCCATGACACCAGAGGATGCCGTGAACTACGTAGTACAGAAGGTGGAGGCAGATCCAGATCTTAAGGACAACACTGAAATTATAGGAGAAATCCCAGAAGGATGGCACTTCCCATGAGGTGAGCGTGATCCATAATGCTCAAGAGACGGGGTACCATTGCTTTCTTTCTAAGTCTTTCTTTATTTATTGTTATCCTGTTCTATGTTATTCCTTTAGCACTAACTGTTTACATTAGCTTCACACCTATGAAAAATTGGAACGTGCCAAGATATCTTACGGAATTCGTATCTGTTAAGAATTACCACAGACTGTTCCACCTTTTGAAGTTTGACCCTGATACAAGAAATGTCGTCTTAACGACAATAGTATTTGTCCTTTTCACACTCACAATAAACGTTCTGGGAGGATTAGGACTTGCACTCGCTACTTACTTTATAGATGAGAAACTCTCTGCAACATATCAAGTTTTATGGTTATTACCTCGTATGACGCCTGTTGCTGTTTACTCGCTGTTATGGTATTACTTCCTTCACCCAACAACCTTGGGAATATTGAACTCCATACTCATGTCCCTTGGTGTAATAAAAGCTCCTGTGGACATAGGCATGGATCCCGCTCTCATGCCATGGGGAGCGTGGTCAGTTATAATATTTGTAAACGGTCTTGTTGGAGTTAGTTATGGAATGATAATACTATACTCAGCGTTTAAGAGCATTCCAAGAGAGCTCATAATAGCCTCGAGGGTTGACGGTGCGTCCACGTGGCACATAATAAGGAAGATTCTAATACCTCTCTCGAAGTGGCACATAACGTTCGTGACCGTATGGCAGCTTTTAAGTCTCTTGACGTCATATGCACATACATTTCTTCTGGTTGAATGGCGCATTGTAGACCCTTCCTGGGGACAGCCTTGGGCATTATACGTGTTTAATACAGCATTCGTCGGAGCAAAGGATCAAGGTCTTGCAGCAGCTGCGGCGGTTATACTCTCTATTATAGGAATTCTTCTGGGAATCCTTGCTCTTAAAGTGCTTGGATACGAGAAGATGATGACAGAACCAAGAGGTGATATCTGATGGCAGAGAGGATCGTGTACAAAGACGTTGAGACAATAAGCAGGCTTAGAATAAATGTTATAATAGGGTTAGCACTTCTGTTTGCCTCATTACCGATAATAATAAACTATGCAGTTCTGTTTATCTCAAGCTTCTCGAATAAAATGCTTAGTGGGATGACAGTTCATGAGATAAGGTTTACATTAGAGAACTGGAAGATGTTCTTCAGTGGAAGACTCTCCACAACTCAGGCTGTCTTGAGGAACTTTTGGGATATCATGAGATACATATTCAACACGCTGATAGTAGGCCTTGGGGTTTCAGCAGTGGTCACTATAACAAGCATGATGTCAGGATATGCCTTCTCAAGGATGAAGTTCAAAGGCAGGAAGTTCCTCATGCAGTTTCTTATACTTCTTCATGCGTTTCCTGGGGTGGCTCTTATAATAGCTGTTTACACGATGTACATCGCGTTCAAATTGTCTATTCCAGAGCATTATTTAAAGGTCTATTCCTTTACCTATGTTATCTTTGCTAGGGCAGCCTTGGAGGTGCCCATGAGCATATGGATCATGAAGGGATTCTTCGATAAGATCCCATGGGAGGTCGAGTGGTCTGCTCTTGTCGACGGTGCCTCAAGAGTCTACGTCTGGCGCAAAATACTTTTACCTCTTGTTAAGCCAGGAATTGCTACAGTGGCAATTTTCTCGTTCTTAGCTGGCTGGGAGGATCTTATATACGTCCGTACGTTCCTACCTGTGACTGAAAAGACGCTGGCAACATATATAGAGAGTCTTTTGTCCGAAGGAAGTTTAGAAATTGTGCACCTGCCTGCAGTGGCAGCCGCTGGAACGTTCTATTTGCTTCCAACGATATTGTTCTTCATATTTGCAAGATCATACATGCTTCAAACAACTATGAGTGGCGTGAAAATGTAAAACGGGGGTGATAGGCTTTGGTCAATATAACGCTTGACAATGTCACAAAGAAGTTCGGAAGAGTCATTGCTGTTAATGAAGCGTCATTTAAGGTGAATGATGGAGAGTTCTGGGTGCTTCTAGGACCATCGGGTAGTGGGAAGACGACTCTCCTTTATCTCATATCTGGGATATACAAACCCACATCAGGTCGCATATATTTTGATGACGTCGACGTTACGGAGATGCCACCAAGCGAGAGGAACGTCGGTTTGGTATTTCAGAACTACGCGTTATACCCCCACATGACAGTATATGAAAACATAGCGTTTCCTCTAAGGATACAGAAAAGGCCTCAGGATGAAATCGACAAAAAGGTTAGAGAGATCGCAAAGATGCTACACATTGAGAACCTTCTTGAGAGGTATCCTGCACAGCTCTCAGGAGGTCAGCAACAGAGAGTAGCCCTAGCAAGAGCTCTAGTAAAGGAGCCAAGTGTCCTCCTTCTTGACGAGCCTCTAAGTAACCTCGATGCTCTCCTCAGGCTCTACATAAGAGCGGAGTTGAAGAGACTACAGAGAGACCTTGGGATAACTGCTATATATGTGACACATGACCAGGTAG
>QMTT01000058.1 GCA_003663565.1 Thermoplasmata archaeon | reverse complement strand
CTCTTAGGGATCCTACTAGCACTTGCTGGAAGTATATCAGAGGGAATATACTTAGGAATAGGTCGAATAATGCGTATTAAACACTCTTTGAGATCCTATATTGTGCCTGTTTATGGGGTTGCCGCTGTTATATCAATTCTAAGCTTAAAGCTATTTACAAAATATACACTTTTTGGATATCCTCCCATAACGTGGCTATATCTCTTTCTTTTGGCTCTTGTGCCTATGATGATGGGTCATACGGTCATGAATTATCTTATGAGGTTCTTTAGGGCTATTACAGTAACATCGTCTTTTCTTGCAGAACCTATCATCGCGTCTTTACTTGCTATTTATTTCCTAGGAGAGATTCCTGACATGCTTACGATAGTTGGAATGATTATCACGATATCTGGTGTCTTTATGGTACTTATAGGGGAAAGTTCTTTTCAGGATTGAGCATTGTATTTTTGAACTGTTTCTTTTGTAGTAAAACAGCTATTGTTCCCAATTGACACTCAGACAGCATGCTTTCACATTACACACTTTTTTAATATACTACGCGCTTTTACACATCTATTGCGAGATCTTTGGAGGTGTGGTCGCTTGTACTATGAAGGTCTCACAATAAGTGTTAATGCCAATAAGTGTATAGGATGCGGTGCATGTGTTCTTAAATGTCCTAATGATGCTATAAAAGTCATCGATGAGGCATTCATAAGACGTGTGATCTTTGATCTTGAAAGGTGTGACCTGTGTCATGGAGTGCCGAGATGTGTCAGCGTATGTCCTGAGAATGCTATATCAGTTACTGAAGGTACAATGAGCAGAGATACAATAGTGATCGAGCTTGAGATTGTTCCATGTTCAGAATGTGGAAGACCTACAGGAATAACAAAGAAAGAAGCACTTAAAATAATAAAAACTGTAGGAGGAGGCTCAAAGAACCCTGTTTTTCTCTGTAAGGAGTGCAAAATAAAAAGAAGTTTAAGAGGTGGGCGTAGGATATGACGATGAACTTTGCCTTCATGTGCAAACCAAATGAAGTGATTAAAACTGGGAAAAAAGTTGCAATAATCGGAGCGGGGCCAGCAGGACTTGCAGCAACAGGATATCTCGTATGTAAAGGACATGAAGTACATGTATATGATAAACTACCATATCCCGGAGGGCTTATGGTCTTTTCAATACCATCAAGAAGAATTCGACCAGAGCATGTTCTGGAAGGGGCAAAAATACTTGAAGAGAGATTTAGCGTGGAATTTAATCTTAGAACTAAGGTGACTGTAGGAAATGCTGAAACTCATGAAGAGGGAGATGATTTTGTTGAGAAGGTTGTGAAACTTGAAGATATTATTGAAAATTATGACGTAGTACTAATAGCAACAGGCATATGGAGGTCTCCAATGCCAGGAATCACCGGAGAAGAACTAGATGGTGTTATAGGAGCCCTAGAATTCCTCTACAGGTGGAAGACCTACGAGCTTAATCTTGCACCGAGGGATCGTATCATAGATGTATCAAAAAAGAAAGTGGCAGTAATAGGGGCGGGACATTCTGCAGTAGACGCTGCAATGACAGCATTGGAGATAGGAGCAAAGGATGTCTATTTGCTTTATAGGAGAACCATAAACGAAGCTCCTGCAGGAAGATATGAAATATCAGAAGCTATAAGGGAAGGCATAAAATGGATAGAGCTGGTATCTCCTGTTAAAATAAATGGAACAAAAAGAGTTAGCAGTATAACACTTGTTAGAAATAGACTTGAGGAGGTACCTTCTGGCGGGAGGCCGAGACCTGTTCCAATACCTGGAACGGAGTTTGACTTAGAAGTGGATTTTGTGATATTTGCAATAGGAGAAAGGCCAACACCGCCTCCTGGTGCTGAGAAAGTAGGAATACAAATAAATGAAAGGTATGGAAACATACAAATAAACGAGGAGTTTAGAACCAGCGTGAAGAACGTTTTTGCAGCAGGAGATGTGGTAACAGGACCTTCCTTTGTTGGAAGAGCTATTGAAGCTGGACTAAGAGCTGGAAGATCCATAGACAGATATCTTGCTAAGATATGAGGTGATAACAAATGAAATACAAGCTCTACTATCACCAGACGTCATGTATAGGATGCGAGACATGTGAGAGAGTTTGTGGATTTCTATATGAAAGGCCTAGAGTTCATCTATATAGGGTTCTTGGAGGAATACCCGTTCCTATAGGATGTAGACATTGTGAAAAAGCACCTTGTATTAAAGCCTGTCCTGAAGGAGCGTTGTATAAAGATGATGATGGTTTTGTCCTTGTAGATCCAGAGAAGTGCATAGGATGTCTTATGTGTGCCGTTGTATGTCCATTTGGAGCTATGGACCTAGATCCTATTACGAAGTCTATAACGAAGTGTACTGCGTGTAATGAGTTAAGGGCTAGAGGTCTTAATCCTGGATGTGCATCTTTATGCCCTGCAGAGGCTATAATGTTTGAAAGCACTAGTGATATATTTGAGGAGATAAGAAAGAAAGTTGCTGAAAAACTTGCATCAAGTAGCTTAAATTTATAAAATTATTGCTTGTAAAACCTTGCCTTTTAGGGCGGGGAGGAGGTCAGTTGAGGGCTGAGAGCAATTAATGATCAATACTCTTTTTATTTATTTTTTAAGGTTGCTTATTCATCTTCATCTTATAGCTTGACTCCTAAACTTAACGATCTTAACAATAGAGCAAAAATTATAGGGGGATATAAGTTATTTAATCTTTTTGAGCGGATAAGTTTGCCGTTTAAAATAAAATTAAGGCATATAAAAACACTTCTAAAATGACTTCTCCAGCAAGCATTAGGGAAGTATTTCATTGCATGTTAGGTGGCTTATATGGTTGAAAAGGCTCCTGTGGAGATATTAACACCCATCCTAATGAGAACATCAGGTATCATTGGGGAGAGACTTGATTTAGAGTCTTCTTATGTTCTTTCAGTTATGGTTAAAGACTTTGGTCTTGGAGATGTTTTATATGGTCTCAACGGTATCGTAAAAGAGACAAGAGCCCCTGAGGACACTATTCGATCCATAAAAGCATATATGCGCCCAATACAAGTTTTTATAAAAGAGCTTTTGGAATCTAACACCATAATATTGACGTCTGATGACCTTAGATCCCTTATTAACTATATATTTCTGAGTAGTGTGACAATTATTGTGGGCAGGATATCAGAACCAATAAAGCGTGCAGTGATCCCAGAAGTGTTAAAGGCACTATATGAATACGGAAGTGGTGCTACGATAACGATAATAGCAAGTCCTACATCGTACGAGTGGATAAAGAAGTACTTCATAGAGAGACTTTTGGAAAAAATTAGAACAGCGAATATAAATTGCTACGTGGACGAAAACGTTCGGGGTTCTAAAGTATTATTTGATAAGGGAATTGTCGTGGAAGCAGGAGAGAAGGCAGATACCGTATACGTGTCTGCGAGATCAGAAGATGTTTATAACATATATCTTAATGCTCTTTCCATAAGCCTAAAAGAGGATCCGGTACTCCATTTCAGGGCGAATATCATAAGAAGTACTCTTATAGTACCTTTACTACCACTTCTTAAGGACCTGACGAGACCAAGTGCACACTATGATCTTAAAGCACTTGTTTACTCAGTCCTAAGCAATTCAGTGAGTGTAATCATTGGGCATATATTAGGTATAACAGAGACTAAGAATCTTGTGTCTCTTGTCTTGGATACATATGATGATATAGTAAATATTGGAGACATAAGGTCTCCAAAGACAGATTATGTCCTAATAAACACTGATATAAAGATAGGACAGAAAACTTCGTAAATTGTGATATAATATTTTATGTGGAAAAATGAAAAAGATTCATTAATATCGTACTAATATCGTACTAGTACTTCGTGCGTTTATACGTTATCTTAGCCTAAACGATGACAATAAAATTATCACAGCAAAATACGCAAATAAGGTAAGCTGGTAATGTCACATAAGGAGGTCTGAGTCCTTTGACGATAATGAACAAAAAAATTGTTAAAAAAATGATTTTGTATCTTTTTACAATCGTTTTCGTATGCTCAGTACTCTACGTCTTTGAGGACGTTATATATCAGTATGCGTTATCCACTTATAGCTTCTTATATGCTCGCGTCTTCTTATATTATACCCTTCTTTTCATTGGCGGGTTAATATACTATATGTATACACCTATAAGTAGAATAAATATTTACATTGCAGTACCTTTCTATATTTTCACTGTATTTGTTGGGGAATTCCTCTTAGGATTTATAAGTGCACGTCTTACTGCGAGACTTTTTTATTTTTTAATAGTCACAACTCTTCCTCTAGTAATTTTCAAAAAGCAACGAGATTTCTCCCCTAAGTTATTGATTGAGGCGACTATATTGTACATTATTGCTAGTATTGTTCCTTTGATATTGAGGATGGAGATTCCAACACAGTATTACAATTACTGTGAATGCTGGATGGATATGGCGATATTTACAAACTCAATGAGAGTAGAAAAGCTTCCTTTAGAGGATCCATGGCTTAGTGGTTTTCCAATGATTTACTATTATGGAGGACATTATGGGCTAGCAACACTTACTTTGATAACGATGATACCCCCAAAGTATGGAATAAATATAGCTTCAGCGACAGTCTTACAGCTTCTCTTTTTGGCATTTTATGGGATATCTCTTGTCTTCATGGAAAAGAGAAAGGTTCCTCAAGCTAAGATATTGTCTGTTATAATAGCTACAGCTCTCACCTTTGGGGCAAATATATACCCTTTCCTGGAGTATGTGCAATATCTAAGAACTGGAAATGAACAATTCTTTAATGCAGCAACATGGCACTTAAGTCCAGCATATCTCATTCCAGGAACAACACATCATGTTCCAATGGTGGACTTCTATCAAAAGGAGCTACATGCAAATTACATAATGACCCCATTCCTTGTCACTTACATATGGCTAGTTTACGCGTTGAGAAGCGAGGAAAGAAACCCTCTTATACTTTCCGTATACAATGGATTCTTTATACCAATGTTCATATGGTCTTGGCCTGTAGTTTCTCTTTATACGTTTCTCTTTATGATGAATCACTATGGATTGATAATACCCATACTTGGAGCGTTGATATATGCGCCATATGTACTGACACTCCTTAAAGGAGAAGGAATATCAGGGATTACGTTCATAAGTCCTTCTAATGCTGTTATTCCAAGAACTCCTGTTAGCGCCATAGTGCTATACCTATTGCCTTTCTTGATAGCTTTATATGGGCATATTTTCGTTAAAATTCTTAAGAAAGAGAAAAATAGCTTGGTTAGAGTCCTTATAGCTACAGCAATAGCAGTACCTTTTATATTTACAAGATACAGAGCCATGACAGTACTTGTAGGGCCACTAGTATACATGATGTTGGATCGTAGTGAAGAGCGAGCCCTCAGATCGCTTATCTTTACAGGTATGATAACAATAATAGCATGCGACTTCGTTTACGTTAACGACATCTTTGGAGGATATTGGGAAAGATTTAACACGGTATTCAAGTTTTACGAAACTGCATGGGTACTGTTGTCAGCATCAATACCTCTTCTGATTGCTAGATCTTGGCTTATAACACCAAAAAGAAGATCCCTTCTGAGAGTTTGGTACGGGATTAAGTGGGCTTTAATGTTTTCCCTTGTATTATCTCTTACTTATGCTCCTCTTGGATATTATGGATCAAAATATGAATATTGGGACTCTTTTGATGCTGATAAGTTTACTTTGGATGGCTCTGAGATTTTAGAAATACATGATAAGATAATAGTGAACACACTACTAAGAATGCCAAGGGGAGTAATCGTCGAGTTACCGCCAGTGGATGGTAAATCATATGAATACAATGGTAGGATTTCTGCTTTCTCAGGTGATCCTACCATCATAGGTTGGCCTTCGCATGAGTATGTATGGAGGGGACAGAAGGGATTTAACATTGGATGGAGTAGATCACTTGATATCTTCAACTTCTATAAGAATCCATGTAATGACACACTAAACAAGCTTATAGAAAAATACAATGTGAAATACATAGTATTTTCTAAGTTGGAGGCAGAATATGTTCTTCAAAATAATGCTTCTCTAACACTTTATGAGTGGAGACAAAAACTTCTATCCACTAGCCGAGTAAAGCCTATCATAGAAATTGGACCTTACGGGCTATACGAAATTATTAGTAAAGAGTAATCTTGTTGAGGATGTCTCTCTGTCGTAAGCCTTCCTGAGCACTCGTGGGTGAAAAAATTTCTGCCTAGGCTCAGGTTTGCGATGGATTTGGG
>QMTT01000057.1 GCA_003663565.1 Thermoplasmata archaeon | reverse complement strand
CAAAATGAACCTCAAAAACAGGAACAGAAGGAAAGGAAGGTGTTCAAAGTATCATATATAGTTCCATTCAGGAGAGGTGGTGTCACATTCATAGAAAGAGATTGGACAGAAGGATTTCTAGTCATTACTGACAAATATCTCGCATTCATATCGAAGGACAAGAAGATAGATGCTAAGGTAGAGATTGAAAACATAACGGGTGTTGGAAGACCTGAAAGGAACCCACAAAAAATGCCTGGATCCATGGAGTTCGTCCTTTCAATTGACTATAACGATGAAGGAACTTCATCTACGGCACTCATATCCTCAAATAAGGAGACTGTAGACGAAGTAAGGTACATCTTAGAGAAGAAACTGGGGTTTAAAGAGAAAATTAGATTATCATTTGAAGAGAGAAGGCTACTCATGCTCCTATATCAAGGGATAAATTCACCAAAGGACATTGCAGAGATCATGAACATAACTGAAAGCAGGGTATCTGAACTCCTCATAGAACTAATAAACAAAGGCCTCGTGGATACCACTGGAAGACTCACAATGAAGGGATCTAAGATAGTGTCTGAGATGTTTACACGAGGAGCTGAGCTTGAAAGGATAAGCTATGAGCTTGCAAAAACGTTAGAGTTGAAATACAATGAAGCAGCAAAGTCCACTATAGAGATTCTTGCTGAACGTGGTTTCCTTCCAAGATCAAGAGAGGAGGTCGTGAATAAGACCCTTGAGGAGTGGTTAAACACATTAGTTGAATATCTAAGCCCAATTGGACTCGTAAGTAATGTTGAAATACACGTGAATAGGCTCACGAAAACCATAGAAATCAAGCACATAAACTCCAAGCAGGCAGCGCTTGTTGAAACTTTATACTCAATGTACAACGTGTGTGTAGATATATTTACTCACGTCGTCTCTCAGTTCATTATACAATACTTTGGTTATCTTCCAAGGGTTATAAACGTCTCCACGAGAGGTTCTGACCTTATGATAACTCTTGAGGTCATAGAGCCACTACCCGTGCTCTAATTTTGGGTGCTTCTTACTATGAACCCATATGAAATTGACGTGTACAAGATGATATATGATCTTGTAAGGCAAATACCGGAAGGGTTTGTCACCACATATGGAGCTATAGCAAGGGCACTCGGAGACATAAGGGCTTCAAGGGCAGTTGGAGAAGTCCTTTCTATAAATCCAACACCAATAGTAGTACCCTGCCATAGGGTTATCATGTCTGATGGGTCATTAGGAGGCTACACTCATCCTGAAGGGATTAAAAGAAAGATGGAACTTCTTAGAAAGGAAGGTGTTGAAATAGTTGGAGGAAAGGTAGATCTAAAGAAATATTTCTTCGATGACTTCAAGATAGACATAAGACCATTTGAGCTCTTTAGGAAGTACCAGGAAGAAATAGCAAAAAAGATTTCCTTAGAGGATCACGGCTTCGATAGAATCGTAGGAGTTGACCTTTCGTATGATGGTAGGTATGGAATCGCAGCAATAGTAGTCTTTGAAAATCCAAGAAAGCCGGAGTTCGTAAGGTACTATTCTAGGATGACATTGGTGCCATATGTTCCAACATATCTTGCATTCAGAGAATACCCTATAATAGAGGCCGTGTCAAAGGATCTTAAGGGATGCCTCTTCTTTCTGGATGGACATGGCATTCTTCACCCTAGGAAATGTGGGTATGCTTCGCACGTGGGTGTGGAGCTTGACACTCCTTCCATAGGTGTTGCTAAAAGTTTCCTTGTTGGGGAGATCGTTAGAGAGTCCAAAAACATGGCAAAGGTTTTAATCGACGGTGAGATCCGTGGATATGCGATATACAATAAAAACAAGCCCTCAATATATATTTCTCCAGGGCACAAGATCTCAATACCATCGTCCCTCAAAATGACCCTTGAGGCGAAGAAATACAAAATACCAGAACCTACAAGACTCGCACACTATCATAGCAAACTTGCAAGGGACATGTTCAGAAAGGGAAGATTAATTCCAGAGAAACCAATAGAAATAAACCTCTAAGGGGGAATGCTTAGAATGGAGAAGCTTATCAGGATAGTAAAGGACTACGGAGATCCCGTAGTAATAACAAATCCCACTATGTATCCTTTCAGTGGCATAGATAGGGTTGCCTATGAACAGGCAAAAAAACTATTATCTTTGGGATTTGATGTGAAAATTGTAACCTTTGAAAATCTATTCAATGCTCAAGATGTAAAAATCTCTGAGATCAGGCTCTTCAGTGGAGGATTATTATCCTTTAAGCCCATTTTGAAGATAATAGCCCCTTTTATTCCAAGGGTTGTGAGAGAATTTGAAAGGGAAACTCGTCATGCGAAGGTGATAATAGCTCATCACTATCCCATGACTGCCCTAGCGAGTGTCCTTAAGTCTAAGCGTAGAAAAGACATTGTCTATGTGTACTATAACCATGGAAACGCCCCCACCAAGTGCTTCTATACAATCTCTGAAAAATTATATCAGCAAATCCTCATACTCCTCACGAAAATGACAACATTAAAGGCAGATTATGTTTTCTCAGTGAGCAAATATTTAGCGATGGAATATGAGAAGCTCACTGGAAAGAAGAGCGATGTCATATACAACGAAGTAGATGAGAGATTTAAAAAAGCAAAAGCATATAATGGTAGTACCATTCGTAGAAAGCTAGGAATATCAGAAGACGACGTCGTTCTACTTTATGTTGGTAGAATAGTCCCATATAAAGGTGTTCATGAACTTATAGAAGCCTACAAAATTGTGAAGGATAAAGGCCACGAAAACGTCAAGCTTCTTATAGTTGGAAAAGAATACTTCGAATGGTATTCTAAAAAACTGAAGAAGATCGCTGATAACGGTGTGATATTCTACGGAGTTGCAAGGGATGAAGACATGCCTTATATATTCGCTGCCTCAGACATATATGTCACGGCCTCACATTGGGAGGGCTATGACCTCCCAGCAGCCGAAGCACAAACGATGGGAAAACCTGTCGTGGCATATGCCATAGGGGCCCACCCTGAAGTCGTCAAATATGGTTCTCTTGTCAGAGAAGGAGACATAAAAGCCTTTGCAGAGGAAATAGTAAGGTGGATAGAGATAATTAAAAGAAAGAAAAGAAATTGATATTATCCCCGCACTAAAGTGCAAGGCTTTCTTGGCGACATTTTGTAAATTAAGGTTTAAACTGGTCAGGAGACTTTATCCTCTTTATAACTTCTGCTAGGAGCCTAGAGGCGTTTTCTATATCGTTCAAGTCTACGACCTCAACACCAGAGTGTATGTACCTTGAGGGTATTGAAAGTGTCGTTGAAGGGACTCCTTCTCTTGTGAGGTGTATTGCTCCTGCATCTGTCCCTCCTCTTGCAAGGACGTTATATTGTAATGGTATATTGAGCTCCTTCGCAACCTCCTCGAAGAGCTCATTAAGCTTCCTGTTTGCTATAATGGTCGCATCCATTATTGTTATCGCAGGCCCTCCTCCGAGTTTGGATATCATGTCCTTATCGGGAACTCCTGGAACGTCTGCAGCTATTGTCACATCTATTGCTATGCCCACATCAGGGTTTATGGCAAACGCAGAAGTTCTCGCTCCTCTAAGACCTACCTCCTCCTGCACTGTAGCAACTGCATAAACAGTTCCTTCAAGTTCCTCCTTCTTCTCGCTGAGTATTTTCAGTACCCCAAGCATGACAGCAACGCCACTGCGATCATCAAATGCCAGACCTATAACTCTGTCGTTTGCCATTTCTGTAAATGTGAAGTCTAGTATGGCAGGAGCCCCAACACGTATTCCAAGCTTTTCAACGTCCTCCTTGCTCTTTGCACCTATGTCCACGAAGAGGTCGTCGAAGGTTATGGGTTTGTTCTTCTCCTCCTCTTTAAGTATGTGTGGGGGCTTTGATCCTATAACTCCACGGACGAACTTCCTATCCCTAGTATATATTTTCACCCTCACATTGAGAAGTGTCCTTGGATCCCATCCGCCTACAGGTGTCAAGTAAAGGTAACCTTTATCGTCTATGTGCTTCACGAGGAATCCTATCTGATCCATGTGGGCAGCAAGCATTATCTTAGGCCTCTCAGACTTTCCATGGAGTACTCCTATAACGTTCCCGAGAGTATCAACCTTTACCTCGTCCACATAGGGCTTCATGAGATCTATAATGGTGTTCCTTATCTCGTCTTCGTATCCCGAGATACCAAAGCTTTCGGACATCCTTCTAAGGGAATCCTTCAAGAACTCCTTAAGTTCTGTCATTTCAATACCTCCGAAAATGTAATATCGCTAGGAGAACACTCTAAACTTTGTTAGGTTACAACACTCGAATATATTCATTATAAGTATTAATAAAGATTTACGAAATTTCCTTTGCAGGTATGTAAAGAATATTGAACGGCGTGATACTGCCATGAGGGTTCTCAGAAGATCCTTAAAAAGGTTTTGGAAGGCCACCAAGGCCGTGAGTGAAGTCGTGGGAGACATATTGCTCCTCGCGATATCAATATCTATGGCAGTAAGCCTTTCCATTTACATATTCAATCTTATCCCATCTGAGGAAACGAGGGCCATTAACTATGACGTGAAGGCGTATCTTCTTCCCGTGGGAACCTCTGGAGATTATAAACTTATTATAGAGAGAGTTTCTGGAGATATTCTACCAGAGCCGTCAGACCTATCCATTATCCTCAGAAACACTACAGGAAGCACCTTAAGCGTTACGTACAATAGCTCTGAGAGCATCCTCGGTCAAAAGTACGTGTATGATGTCATCGGTGAGACCATAACTCCGGGAGAGAGGTACTACATAGAGGTCATAGACATCCCGGCGAACACGATGATCATAAGTGGAACCATATCGGCAGGATATGTCAGCTACGAGGAAGAGGCCATAGGGACAGAAAACGTAGATATAATAGTCTTGGGACTTACAGTTTATGATCCAAGCGATGGGGATAATAGGATTGCTCCAGGAGAACCATTAGAAACAAAAGTTTATCTAAGAATACTCAGAGGCTCTAGTGACATAAAGTGTGTGAACTTCACAATGAACTTCCCAACATACCTTGCAGACATACTCTTCAAGACATTCACAGAGATAAGCGTAATAAATGAGAGCACTCAAGAAAACGCCACATTAAGCGTTTTACTTACACCTACGTCATATACCCCATATCTTTTCCTGAGTCTGAACATGACGAATGTCAGCAACAGCACGTATATAATAGACACTGAGATCACACTCAGGATAAAGGATACGTCAGACCTTGCTCCAGGTAAGTACTCACTGTACTCCTATGTGACATCCTCTACTCCATCAGACCCTATAACTTCAAACAACTTCGCGAGTGGTGATTATATAGTAGAGACACACGTGGCAAATATCTCAAACATAAATAACCTTGCAATACAAGGAGTAAGACTTGATCACAAAATATATCCGCCTGGCTCTAAGATCTCAGGAACGATAGAGGTTGCGAACATAGGTAACACGAACATAACATCATTTTCACTGAGGATCAGCCTACTACAAAGGGATGATACTGTTCAAACTATAAAATACGTGGACTACTATGTTGACATTGCAAACTACGACTCAGATGGAATATTGGAGCCAAACGAAGTCATGAAAATAAAAATATCAGATCTCCAGGGAATAAACAACACAGGAGGGTCTGAACAGGGATTTAAGCTTCCTGACAATCTCGTAGGAAGAGAGTATGTATTGAAGTTCGACGCATACGTTCCCTATGATGCCGACTACAGCAATAATATATGGGAAGAGCCTATATTTTTAGATCCCGCTATACTTGTGATAGACCTCTCATATAAAGAGGCAATCTTTTGGGATTTAACTAGCGATGAAAACTGGTGGACTGACGCTATAGACTCTACAACGCTTTTGGATGATGCGTCAATAATAGCGTTCATACTTAGAGACCTAGGATATTCTGTAGACGTTCTTAACGCAGAGGACGGAATTCTCTATAAAAACAATGGAAGTACAATAAATATTCTTAATGGAGATTTTAGTTCTTGGATAAAAAATGCTAATTCAGACAACATTTATAATCTTATTAGAGACTACCAGCTTGTCATAATAAGCAATGGGGTCTCAGATAAGGATGGGCTTGGTCGTGGATTCTTATCGAGAGCATTTGGTACAGATACTATAAACAACCTTGAAAAGTTCTTTGAAGGGCTAAATGAGTACGTAGAATCAGGAGGATATGTCCTCCTAATCGGTGGTGCATGGGATGACTTGCTATCATCAGATTACGTAAAACAAGGATCCTCTCTTTGGACGTTCTTTGAGAACTATCTTGGACTTAACTTAAGTGCTATTCTTTCATCTCAAGAACCAATAATAGATATCCCTGGAAGCGCAGGTAAAT
>QMTT01000056.1 GCA_003663565.1 Thermoplasmata archaeon | reverse complement strand
GGGGTTCTCGCCATCGAGAAGCAGAGACTGGGATTAAAAGTCATCGAATGCTCATGAATGCTCCCGTAGGGAGAAACCCTCCTTCTAAAGGTCTTAATTTTCATAATTAATAATTATAAATTATAAGAAGACATGCAATGCCCATAATTATTATAGCTGCCATTAGGGCAGTTAAGTAGCTCTTGAGCCTAATGGATTGGTCAGAAAATGCCCAAGTTGTTGAGAGTATGGCGTGTGCTAATATAACTGAAAGGACTCCGATGAATACCAGGAAATACATCCACGTGCTGCTCAATTTTCTTATACTCTCAGACGTATAGGAAACTCTTAGCAACAATGACATCATCAAAAGTGACGCCACAAGAGTGACTAAGAGGAGCTTAATTGAAGTGCTACACTGATAACCCATAACTCTTAGCACAGCACACAGAGCACTCCCAACGAGCACTACTGGACCTACTAATGCAATCAAATAAGACAAGAACAAGGCACTATAAGGAATTCCTATACATATTAAGTCATAAGACTTCCTCATTGAGATCTGAACTGTCAAAAGCAGCATTAGTAGGTAGTTTATAAAGAGGACGACTATCACAACATCCCTGTAAGAATCTATTATGGCAAGATACGGAGTTACCATTTGGTAGAATTTTCGATCGTTTATTATAAAAAACTTCTTTGGGGATAAGACCTCCAGAAAGCATCCCTTTAGAGCTCTTTCTATAGAGGATATATGCTCTATATATGCGTCTAAACCTCGCACTTTGACGTCTCTAACCATAACCCCCATAAAGTATATCCCAAGCTCCAATGATGATGCTCCTTTTAAGTTGGAGACGAAGTCCTTATCCTCCTTATAGAGGCTAACTGGCACTAAAAAGAAGATCATTGGTCCAGGATCATATTTCTCCACTGTCCAAAGCTTTTTCAGATCGTCCCTAGCAGTTATGAGGTATGCTGTAATATTCTTTAAGGAGTTTCCTATGGTAACTCTGTAAATTCCTGAACGTAAGATTTTGTCACTATAATCAAAAATTACCAGGCTAACATTTTGAGGAGTGTTTATAACCTTCAGCACTATCTCGTAGAAGTCAGAGGAGTTGAAAACCACAAGCGTGTATGAGCCTCTAGGCAGCGTTATGTTGTACCTTCCAGAGATATATGTCAAGCTCGCGCTTTTAGTAGAAATTTGATAGAAAAAGGGCATTTCTCTAAGGCCCAGACTTCTTAGATGTGAGACGCTATCATTTAAGTTGTAACTTTTGGGCCTAATATTGCTGAGATCCTTGATTTCCTTAGGCAGTTGTATCTCAAAACGCTCCTCAAAGTAGTATATCCCTCCATCATAGCTTGATAGAAGGATTGGTATCAGCACGTCAAAAGGATATCCATTAAACGCCGCTCCTAAAACATCCCTTGCAAAGTTCTCTTTTATTCTATCAAAGCTTGTGATGATTGTTATCTGAAGGCCTAGAGTCATAATCAGAAGTATTATTAACGTAGCAACCTTTCTTGAGAGGATACTTTTAATAATCATCTTTAACATATCAATTAACGCCCCCCAGCTGCCCCAGCTGCAATCCCAGTATTTATTCTCTTTGATTTTTATATTTTATTTTTATATATTTTTTAAAATTCTCTTTATAGTCACTATAGTTACTTACACACATACTTAAGCAACAATGGAAACTTTGACAGAGATGAAATAAGCATCCTCCTTTAAAGCAAGATAAAAGTTAGAGCATGAGAAAAAACTAACTCATGGTTTAACGCGAGTTATCGTCCTGGGGAATGGGGTTGAGTCCCTAATGTGCTCGAGACCTGCAATCCACATGACAAACCTGTCTGCTCCGAGGCCAAATCCCGAGTGAGGAACGCTGCCGTACCTCCTAAGATCTATGTACCAATCATAGTCCTCGGGGTTAAGTCCCATTTCTTTTATTCTCTCTATGAGCTCATTCTTATCGTAAATTCTCTCTCCTCCACCTATTATTTCACCGTAGCCCTCTGGAGCTAAGAGATCATGGCATAGTAACGCCCTTGGCTCCTCAGGATCTGGCCTGTGGTAGAAACCCTTCTCCCTTGGAAAGTGCGTTATGAAGAAGGGGTTCTCAAATTCCTCTGTAAGGGCCCTCTCCTCATCTGCACCTAGATCATCTCCCCACTTTAAGTCAAAGCCCTTTCTGTTTAGAATCTCCAGAGCCTCCTCGTACTTTATCCTCTCAAATGGAAGCGTAATCTCAAGCTTTGAGAGATCTCTTCCCAGGAACTTTAGCTCATCCTGGTTTCTCTCCAGAACTTCATCCACTACATGTTTTATCATTCTCTCCTCAAACTTCATCATGTCCTCGTTGTGATACCACGCAGCCTCAGCCTCCACGTGCCAGAACTCCGTTAAATGTCTTCTTGTCTTTGACTTCTCAGCTCTAAAACTAGGAGCTACAGTATACACCTTTTCCAGACTATATATAAGTGCCTCAAGATAGAACTGTGCAGATTGCGTAAGATATGCCTTCTTTCCAAAGTAGTTTACCTCAAAGAGCGTTGCTCCGCCCTCCACTGCCGCCGTTATAAACGTTGGAGACGTGACAAAATAGTACCCCTCCTTCTTAAAGAAGTCGTGAAGCGTCCAGAAGACAGTTGACCTTATCTTCATAACTGCAGTCATCTTCCTGCTCCTGATCCACAGGTGTCGCACATCTAGGAGAAACTCCTCACTATAATTCTTAGTTATTGGAAATGGCTCAGCTAGGTTCACGATCTCTATGTCCTCTCCCCTTATCTCTATCCCACCGGGAGCTCTTTTATCCTCAACGACAATCCCTGAGACTATCACTGAGCTCTCTATTGTAACAGATGATGCCCTTTCAAACACGTCATCAGGTACCGTTCCCCTCTTAAACGTGCACTGTATTATCCCAGAGGAGTCCCTAACTATCACGAAGGCTATTCCTCCACTCTCCCTAGCCCTGTACACCCATCCACGAACTTTCACTCTTTCTCCAATTTTCTCCTTGAGATCTATTATTGGAGTGTACATTTACTTCACCATGGTTCACCTTAAGCCCTAGCTGTGAGCCTGAACACATGGACAAGAAGTGATGTTTTTGTAAAAAACTGAAGATATAATTATAAATTTCTAAGAGGGCCTTCAGGAGAATTGAACAATGTACTAAACCTTTCAACAAGTACTTTTTATACTAAGCCTGAAATGTAAACCATTAATCAAATTCTATTGTCCTTCCCGCATATATGAACTCGATGACATCATTCAAGTGCTTCTTTAGCCATGCAATTTCCTTCACACCAGTACAGTGCCCAAGAAATGCCTTCTCTATTCCCTCAGCTTTTATGAACTTAACGACATCGCTAAGAATATCTTCCTTGGAGTCTATTAAGTGGTATCCTCCTATTATGGCCATTACTGGCTTCTTCCCCAGCCTCTTAGCGTGCGTTACTATGTTCTTAAGGCCACTGTGCCCACAGCCCGAGATCACCACTAGGCCTCTCTCAAGCTCCAGTATAACGGATGTGTCATCCAAAAGAGGATCCTCGACAAGGTTCCCATTGACAACCACGTGGCCAGTAGTCCTTGTCCAGTGCTCCCTAGGTATCTCCCCTGAGAATATCACTCCTTCCGTTATCTTAAGGCTGCTCCTTGTCAGAAGGAACCTAGCACCCAAGGATACAAGCTCCTCCCTTGAGAACGGAATTCCTATGTACCTAATCCTCCTCCCCTCTATGGAAAACTTGTCGCTGAACATGTCAGGGTGAGCTATAACTATAGTTTCCCTCTTCCTAGCCTCTATGAGGCCCTTAAGTCCTCCCGTGTGATCATAGTGCCCATGCGTTAAGATCACATAGTCAATATCCTTGGGATCGTAGCCCAAGATCTCCATATTGTTCAAGAGGACATCAGCATTGGGGCCAGTGTCTATAAGAATTATGTTGTCTCCAGTATCTAATATTGCAGAGAACCCATGAACCCCTACCAGGCTCTGTCGATACCCGCTGTGGTTTTCAACGAGGATTAATACACGAGCACGCACAATATCACCTCCTATAGAACATCTTCATACATCCTTCTAGGAACAGGACATGTCACTATCTCATGATACCATAAACACTCACTACAGCTTGGAACATTTGACCAACAGTCGACGCTCGTGCTTTTAGCAAAGTCGCAGAAGTCCCTAAGCTTACAGTCAATGCACGATGGATATAGTCCCGTGAGCACCTTGTACCTAAAGAGTGAATACTCCTTCGACGTCCATATTTCTCTCAAACTTCTCTCCATAACATTTCCGAAGGAGTACATGATGACCTCCTTGCGTCTTCCCATGATATACTCCACGTAGTTATGAGAAAGCCTATAACACGGACACACCTCGCCATCATGCCTTATCACCGTTGCTCCACTCTCCACAAACCTACAGTGCCTCTCCACGTGAGGTCTAAAGTTAGGTAGTAGAACCCTGTAGTAGTGTGTGTTTTTTAGAACCCTTGGATCGCTGAGAACTTTTTCAACGTCATGCGAGTGCTCCTCATCATAGACTATTTTATCTGCATGATCTTCAGACATTGGTATAATATTAGAGAGTATCAGGGAATCTACTCCAAGCTCCCTAAAATAATCCATCGCCTCTGGAATTATCTTGTAGTTATCAGTGGTTATCACGAACTCAATACCTATCAATGGCCTCTTCGACTTAAGCCTCTGCTTTAACTCCTGAAGTGTCCTAATAGCCTCAATGGTCCTTTCAAACTCAACGTGCCCTAAAATAGTTTCCCTTCCAGGTATGGTGTCCACTGAGAAGTAGAGCGTGTCAACCCCGGCGTCTATAATTTTGAGGGCTAGATCCTCTGATATAAAAGTTCCATTTGTCGTTATAGCTAAGCGATATCCCCTAGACTTTACCTCCTGAATGAACTCCATGATCCTCGGATGCATGAAGGGCTCTCCAATTCCCCCAAACACCACTACATCGACGTTAGGGAACTCACTGAGGTCGTCAAGGATCTTGAAGAACGTCCTCTCGTCCATGTCTCCCTCGGAATCCTTCCAGTACCTCTTAAAGCACATCTCGCAGTTCAAGTTGCATCTTGTCGTGAGCTCTATAAACACTACTCTAAGGTCATCAACCCTTCTTGGAATCAAGATCTTATAGGAGAAAAAGTCAAAGGTATAGTACTCCATTACTTAACCTCCTGCGACTGGTGGAAATATGGACACAGTATCTTCCTCCTTGAGCTCTGTGTCAAGGCCATTGAGGTGGTATATGCTCTTCCCGTTGACAAGTATAACCACCCCAGGCTTTACTCTTTTCCTCCCTGCATCCACATATATCCTATTCTTAAAGGAATCTCCATACATCTTAGAGAGCTTCTCTATAAGGTCTCTAACAGTCCTCACACCTGAGATATTAACCTCCCTTCTACCGGCGACCTCTATTAGCGTCGCAAAGAGCCTTACCCTCATCCCTTGCCCACCTAAAATCTCTCATCACTGACAGTTAAGGACACAGGTTAAATTTAAACGCTACAGAAAAAGAAAATTATTAACTGAAAAATAAAAATTTAGAGGTAAATGTTAATTAGCTCATGCAAGACCAAGCTCCTGAAGCTTCTCCTTCGTGGGATGTCCCTTTTCGTCCCAGCCACGTACCTTATAGTAGTACTTCAGGAGCACCTTTAGCCGTACGACATGGCCCTTGTGAGGCCCCTCTGGCATGGGCTCCTCTAGAAGCCTCCTCGGAAGTGTGTCGTCCCTCTCTGGAACCATTCCAGCCTTTATGTTGAAGACTCTCTCTAGGTTCCATATACGCTCTCCTGTTAGCATCATCTCATCTAGGGTATAGTTAAAGCCCGTTGCCGCGTTTATGAGGTCTAAGTAGTCCTCAGCTGCAAGTGCGAAGCTCGTGAAGAGACACAATCCTGCGGAGTCTATAACTGCCGTGAGATCCTGGAACATCTTGACCCACTTCACCTTCTCCTCACTGACGTCGTGTGGGTCAAGCTTCTTAGGAACTCCCAGTATCTCAGGGCTTATCATATATCCTCTGACATGGCATCCTCCTCTGTTCGAGGTCGCGTACTCTAGACCATGTCCCTCAGCACCTCTTGGATCATAGGCAGGCAGCTCCTGTTTCTTTACACTCATAGAGTACTCTGGGTGACCGTACATCTCTGCGAGTCTGTATCCTCCCTCTGCGAGCTTGTCTCCAAAGCCTTCCCTCTTCGCTATCTTCTCTATGTAGTAGTGCAGCACCTCGGAGTTTCCAAACCTGAGCGGAGGCCCTCCCTGCAGATCCTCCTCCTTTATTATTCCTCTCTCGTAGAGCTCCATGGCTGCGGCCAGCGTGCCTCCCGTAGATATTGTGTCAAGACCGTACTCGTCACAGAGGTGGTTCGCTAT
>QMTT01000055.1 GCA_003663565.1 Thermoplasmata archaeon | reverse complement strand
TACACTCATTGGGTATTCTCGTCAATAAACTACACTGAGGATAGTTTTTATCCAATGATTTTTGGTAATGTAACTCTAATAAGAGATTTCTGGCAATCATCCGTGGAGACAATAGATATGGGAAAGGGAGACTGTGAGGACTTCGCAATACTTTTAGCATCTCTTATTAGAGCCAGTTATGAAAAAGCAGATGTTTATATTGTCACATTAAGTATACCAGGCAACAGTGAAGGTCATGCAGCTCTTATGGCCATTTGGAATGGAAGCGCTTATATTGCTGATCCAACTCTTGATAGAGTATATATGCTTGGAGACAGCATGAAAAGCATAAAGCGTAACATTAACAGATGGTTTTCGGATTTTGGAGGTATTGATGTTAAGGTGTCTTTTATTGTTGGTAAGTCTAAAGATGGAAAGAACGTATATATGAGCTTTAGCTCCAATCTAGAATTCATAAATTGGGTTAGTACTGTAGCATTGTCCTAACAAAAGAAATTGCTTTATCCACGAGCTCTGTCACTTGTATAAACTTTCTAAGAGGGTGCCCTGTTATGAAGAGAATAAGAGTTTCTATAGGAACTGCTGCCAAGTTAGGTCTTGTCGACATAAGAGTAGACGCTCCTATGTATACTGGTTATTTGATGACACCACATGCTTGTAATGCGTCATGTGCCTACTGTGCTCAGGGTTTTGGTGTAAAATCACGTCTTTCAAGAGTAGTATGGCCTGAGTTTGACTTTGATACAATACTCAAAGCTCTCAAGGAAAAGAATTGCTTCAAAAGGATATGCCTCCAAGTGACATATAATATAGAAGCCCATAGGGCAATGATAAGTTATACTAGGATCCTCTCTGGGTTAAGTAGTGTTTCAGTATCATTTTATCCAATGAATCACTATGAGATTCAACTTGTTAAAGAAGCTGGTGCAGACTATATTGGGATATCCTTGGATGTCGCTTCAAGGGAATTATTTAAGAAATACAGAGAATACGAAACCATTACATGGGAAAACACGTTCGATATGTTAAAATATGCAGTAAAAGTATTCGGCAAGGGGCATGTTATTTCTCACGTCATAGTTGGCCTAGGTGAGACTGATAAGGACCTCATAAGAGTTCTTGAAAAGATGTCTGATTTAGGGGTAGTGCCTTCACTTATGGCCTTTACACCTGTTCCTGGAACTCCATTAGAGAATTATAGTCCTCCGAGTATTGAAAGGTATAGGGCTATACAAGTGGCTCTGGAGCTCATAACACATGGCATAAGGTTCCATTACGATAACTTTGATGAAAAGGGAAGGCTTGTAAGCTATCCACTAGATGAGGGAACCATAGGGAGAATTATAGGAAACAAGACGTTTATGGTGAAAGGATGCCCTTGGTGTACGAGACCTTACTATAATGAAAATCCTTCAAGACCATATAATCTGCCAAGACCTATAGGAGACCCTAAGAGCCTCCTCTCAGAGGCGATTAAGTATGTTAAGAGTGATAGTTGACAAGAGAAGAGATCCGTATATTAATATGGCACTAGATGAAGTCCTAATGAGAGGTAAGGGCTTTAATCTTAGGTTATATGGATGGTATCCTCCTGCAGTGACAGTCGGATATTTTCAAAGCATTAGGGAGTTTGTTGATGTTGAGGCATGTGAAAAACTTAGGATATTATATACGAGGAGGATCTCTGGCGGGGGAAGTGTTTTACACATGTACGAAATCACATACTCTGTGACTGGCGATCGCGAGACCCTTGGGAGATGGCCAGAGGAGAGTTTTGATTTAATATTGGATTTTATCATAAAAGCGCTTAAAAACCTTGGGATAAATGCAAAAAGAGAAGGTATAAATGACATAATAGTCAACGGGAAGAAAATATCGGGAAATGCTCAGGCGAGAAAAGAGAATAGAGTTTTACAGCATGGTACTGTGTTAATAGACATTGATCGAGATCTCATGGATCGTGTGCTTAGGATACCCTCTCTTAAGTCTAAAGAGAAGGGCATTATTAAGGTCTCAGAAAGGGTAACTTCAATAAGGGACGTTTTGGGATATATTCCAAGGAGAGAAGAGATCATATCGTCTTTCATAATATCTGCAGAAGAGTTTTGGGGTAATGTCAAGATATCAAGCTATAAGGAGGAAGAACTTTCATCGGCAGAGGTTATAGCGAATGAAAAATATAAAAGAAGTGAATGGATATTCCGTAGGTGAAATTAAGGCTAGCAAGTATCTCAGGGTAGTTCTTAGGAAGAAGGATGATAATGTCATAGAGGATATAAAGATCATTGGAGATTTCTTTGCTTTTCCAGAGTCTGCTGTGGACTCGCTGGAGGATGATCTTAAAGGGAAGACCCTGGAAGAGGCATTGAATATCGTGGAGGGATATGACGTTATATTTACAGGAATCACAAAGGAGGACTTAAAAAATGCTATCAAGCAAGCGTTTAAAGGAGGTAAAAATCTATAAACCTCTCCCAAAATTTCCTCCAATATCAGTTACAGGATGTGCGTGTGCCTTAAACTGTGCTCATTGCTCTAGGCATTATCTTGCTCACATGATAAATCCAGCAAGATTCGGAGGGCTAGAAGCCCTCATTGAGTATCTAGTAAGTCACCAGAGAATAAACGGCGTATTAATATCCGGAGGACTAAATAAGGATCTAAAGGTTCCTATAAAATGGGAAGAGGTACGAAGGATCAAGGAGAAGTATGACATAAAGATAAATGTTCATGTGGGCATCATAACAGAAGAAGATGTTGAGAAAATAGCATCTTCGGACGTAGATGTGGTTTCTTTGGACTTTGTGTTCAGTGATGATGTCATTCGTAACGTCTATGGTATCCAGAATAAGACACGTATGGATTATTTACGTATGCTAGACCTGTTGGAAGATCATGGAGTAAGATATGCTCCCCACTTAACTGTTGGAATTAATTGGGGAAGAGTATCTTGGGAGTATGAGGCAATAAATACTCTGAAGGATCGAAAGTTTGACGTCCTTGTTCTAAATGTCCTCATACCAACAAAAGGGACTCCTATGGAAAACGTGAAACTAGATGACACAGCCGTTAAAAAAGTATTTACATATGCTAGGAATGTTCTCACGAACAAAGAGCTTTCTCTTGGATGTATGAGGCCGAGGGGTAACCAGTATGAGAAACTTGCTGTGGAGCTTGGATTTGAGAGGATAGTACTACCTCACAAGGAGATTATTAAGACGATAAAAGATCTAGGAATGTGCATTATTAAAAGGGAAACTTGCTGTGTTTTCAGATGAAAAATGTGTATTCAATATACTTTAGGCCCATTGACTAGGATCCCTTTGAATGTGTCCTGTTTCCTGGATAACTCATGTAATTATGTTTCTTTGCAAGTACCTCTATCTTCTCAACGAACAATAGCAGGAACGGTGCAATAAGTGGATGCCACCACTTGTCTCTCATGTACATTGGGATGATTTTCTTAGCGAACCTGATGCCTTTAGTCAGGCATCTCTTAAGGAGCTCCATATGAAGATCTGACATTTGATACGCCTCAAACCATCTCTCTTTCTCAAGCATTCCCATGGGGACGAAGAACATAGGCATTATGAGTCCGTTGAAGTCCCAGAGTTCGTCTATTAAGTCGAGTGTGTATATCACGTCTTCTTCAGTCTCTCCAGGAAGTCCTGCTATTATCGTCATCGCTGGTACTAATCCAACGTTTTCCATTATACCAGCTGCCTCGACTACAAGCTCTGGCCATTTCTTCACGTCAAAGGGTGCAGCCTTTGCTGGCATGATCTTTTCTGCAAGTCTTGGGCTTCCAGTTTCTATTCCAATCTCGGCTCCCCAGAATTCTTGATGATCATCAAGTAATATCTCAGAGACTCTAGTCATCAGTTTAGCATCTCTTTCTCCTTTAACTATGGCTGCAATGGATGCATGCGCCCAGGCTACCTTTTTATAGTACTTCTTAAATAGTGCGTTAACTTTCAGGACTTTTTCTGGGTTAGGTATGACCCCATTTGCTCCATACAAGAGGACATCCTCTGAGTGAATCACACCGTTTTTCACTCCTGCCCTTACGTTCACAAGTATTTCTTTTTCGATCTTGTCAAAAGGATAAAATCTTAGCGGTCTAAGTGTGACAGAGCAGAATTTACAGCCTCTTGGGCAACCTCTCATTATCTCAACAAGACCGTTAACGGATGGATATATTATTTCTGGTATTTCGTCAAGAGAAGGCACATGTTTTACCCATACGACGTCTGCTTCAACATTTTCGAGATCTTTTGGATTGTCTATGATTTCGTATCCGGGAGGTAAATCCTCAACTTCTTCAGCAGTCAGTGGCCCGGTGTATACTTCTCTTGGCAGTGAATCTCCATTAAGTGCTCTCTTTATGAGTGGACATATGATGTTTTCTCCCTCTCCAAAAACTAATGTGTTTATTTTCCAAAGATTTCTTTCCTTTTGCCTAATCTTAAAGTGCCAGACAGCAGGGCCACCAGCGATGAACCTAACACCCTTCTGCCTCCAGTATTTCATAATCGGTGAGTTCATAAGTCTCTTGAAAGACCTTGCGTTCACAGTCTCTGTTTTAAAAAGAGATGCAAATGTGCTTGATGGAGGGCCGAAACCGAAGTAATCGTGATGTGATAAGAGTACAACCTTTGCAGAGTCCTTGTGCTTTGAAAGGTGATCAGGATCAACAATGCCAGCATTAAATCCATTGTTTATGAGTTCAGCCTCTATCTTCCTGAACCCATAGGGTGCTACAATAGGTCTTCCTAGGTTGTCAACTTTCACTTTAGGTGCAAAAAGCCATAACCAGAATTTTTCAGGGAACAATATAGGGGGACCCGTGGTTCCAAAACCAAGAAACTCCTTTCCCCTATGATCTGAGATCATGGTTCTATCAGTTGTTAAGACAACATCAAATCCCATGAGATCTCCCCCAAAGGACAGCACGTTAAGGGGCTTCGAACTTACTATTGTTGATATATCGACTAACGATAGTCATGATACTTAAATAATCATATTTAGGTATTTAATGTTTTAGTTGTTAGATGTCCTCTTAAAATCTTATTTAAGGAGTAACAGCTTAATAGTTGTGTGTTTCCGTTATTTTTTGAACATTATTCAACAACACTTGCTAATAATCAGAAGTATGTCGTTAGAGCCTTCATATGTCTTCCTAAAGCACGTTAGGAGCATTCCTGAGGCGTATTAAATGAGAGACTGGTACATATTACGTCCAGACTCCTTAAGGGCATTACAGGATCCTGGTGTTCGAAAGAACTATCCAAGGTATCTTGCAATATTGGAGGGTAAAAAGTTACCATATTTTCAGTTAGCCAAGAGGTTCGAGGTTGATTATGATGAAGATGCTTCATTAGAGGATCTCATGAGGCTTCATAGATCCTATGTTAAGGAGTTCTTCGAGACAATTCATGAGAGTGAAGAGAAGCTTTCAGAAAACGATGTAAAGGAGAGAAATCTCTTGACACTAAAGGAGAAAATAGCATGGACAGTACTTGAATCCTGTGAGTTCTGTGAAAGAAGGTGCAAGGTCAATAGGAAGATTGGAAGGTATGGATTCTGCCGCGCTGGGGAACACATGGAGATATCTTCTGCTTTTGTTCATCTTGGGGAAGAGCCAGAAATAACCCCATCGTTCACGATATTTACACTTGGATGTAACCTTGAGTGTGTACACTGTCAGAATTGGTCCATAGCACAATGGTTTGAGAGAGGAGACATTAAGTCTCCACAAGATGTGGCGAAAATTATAGATGACGCTTGGAGTTACGATGTGAGAAATGTGAACCTCGTGGGTGGAGAACCAACTGTATGGACACACTATTGGATATCCGTCCTCAAGTATGTAAGGTCACCAATACCTGTCTTTTGGAATAGCAATGGTATATACTCTGATATCACTGCAGAGCTCCTTAAGGGTCTTGTTGACATAGTAAAAATAGATTTCAAGTATGGAAACGACATGTGCGCTATGAAGATTTCCAGGGCACCACCGAATTATGTGGACATAATTAGAAGGAATTTAAAGATTGCGAAGGAGTACAGTGAGATCTTGATAAGGGTTCTAGTATTGCCTGGGCACTTAGAGTGTTGTTTGAGACCGATACTTAGATATATTAAAGAGGATCTGGGAAAGGACGTAAGAGTAAACATTATGTTTCAATATAGGCCAGAATATAAGGTCATGAGTTCAGAGTTCAATGAACTAAAAAGAAGGCTCTCTAACGAGGAAATAAAAAGAGTATACGAAATCGTTAGGGAAAGCCGTTTAGAGAATGTGATCTTCTAATTAATAACATAATAATGGAGAGGCGAGGTGCATGAGTGGTTCTAAGAAGATGTATCATGTTGGTTTGGGTGTTGGTGATTTGCCTGGTTTTGTTCTTTTGCCTGGTGATCCTGGTAGGGTTGATCTTGTTCTTGGTTTTCTTGATCGTGGTAGGGTTTTGTGTTTTAAG